>JAKLIR010000238.1 GCA_022709505.1 bacterium
GCCAGATCGGTCGCGAGCATTTTGGTCGGGCACGTGAACGCGAAATCGCGGATCAGCTTGTTATAGGCATCGCGCGGTGTTGCGTATTTCGCGGGATCGAACACTTTCTTGATCTCCTCGAAACTCACCTTCACCCCCATGCTGTTCTGAATCGTTCCCGTGTCGTCGCGAAGGTTGGAATCGAAGCCTTCGATCGTATCGATCTTCCTGCTGATGGTGAAATATGAAGCTTCGTCCGAATTGCTTCCGAGCATCACCGGAACCTTGCTCGCGAACTTTCCCTGTGAGAAAAGCTTTATCGGATCGCCGGGAATCAACTTTCCGTCTATGGCCGGCTCGAACGCGAATTTGTCCGACATTTCGTCCTTCGAAAGAAGCACGATGCTTGCGGGCGTTCCTTTCATGAGATCGACAGGACTGATTTTCCGCAGGCACGCCGCCGCCGTCTTCTGATCCGTGCAGCCGAACTTCTCCGCTATCTTCTCGCCCTGCTTTTCGAGCGACGACATTTTTTTGCTTATGATAACCGCCGGGCCGCTTTCTATGATCGCTTTCTGGAAAAGCCCCTTCGCAAGCGGCGACAACAGCAACATGCCGACGCTCATTCCTCCGGCGGACTCCCCGAATACCGTCACATTCCCCGGATCACCCCCGAAGGCAGCTATGTTCTTCTTCACCCATTTCAACGCCGCTATCTGGTCGTGCAGCCCGTAATTCCCCACAAAGCCTTCCTTGTCCTTTAGCGCCGGATGCGCGAGGAACCCGAATGCCGACAACCGATAGTTGATCGTTACGACCACGACATCGCCCCTCACCGCGAGCTTCGCGCCGTCATACAAGGTCCAATTCGCGGATCCGTATAGGAAGCCTCCTCCATGAATGAACAGCATCACCGGTTTTTTCGCGGTCGGAGAAATTCCCGTCGCGTGCCAAACGTTCAGAAACAGGCAGTCCTCGCTGCCCGTGACTTTATCCGAAGGAACGAGACTCATGGGAAACTGAACGCATTCGCTACCGAGCTTCTCCGCCTTCAGGGTCTCTTTCCAAGGCGCATGTTCGACAGGGCGCGCGAAGCGCAGGTTCCCCACCGGCGGCGCGGCGTAAGGAATCCCCTTGTACCCGCAGGCGCCGAGTTTTTCGTTCAGAACACCGCTCACCTTCCCTTTGTCCGTCTTCACGTTCAAACAATCCCCAAGCCCGTCCGCGCGAGCCGCGACGCAAGACGCCGCAAAAACAACCGACACCGCAAAAACAATCATGACTACTCTCTCATAACACGCTCTCATCCGCCCCGTCTCCTTTGATGTTTTCAAGCGCCCGCCGCTCATCGTACCGCCGGACGAATCAAATCCTATCTTTCACATCCGTTGAAAGCAACTTCTTTTTAATTCTTCCTCCGGGCCGGAACCTCGGATTTCAGCTCGGATATCACCGGGTGTTCCGCCGATAGTTTGCCGATCATCTTAAGCGGCGCGTCGAGCTTCACCGAGCCGGATTGCACGCGAACCTCATGCGGATAAACAGTCCCGACAAAGCCGGCGTCTTCCCCGTCGCCCGGCCGCCCGTTGCCGTCGGCGTCCCGGAATCCCGCTATGAAATACACGCCTTGAGCAACATCTTCAAATTCAAATTCTCCATCCTTGCCGGTCGCCTTCTTCGAGACCGCGACAGGCGCCTCCGTCAGGAAGAACGGCCTCGCGTACAGAGCGGCCGTCACATTCTCCTCGGGATTCCCGTCATTTCCAGCCACTCCGGAAACCGTCGCCTTACCGCCGGCCTTCGGCGCTTCGGGACAAGAGTCCGACGGCTTCCCGCAAAGCGCCGGCCCCGCCGCTCCCGGCTTCGCCGCTGCGTCGTTCGGATCCGTTCCCGCGACTCGTTCGGCGGCGTCGAAAAAACCGTCTTCATCCGAGTCCGCCGGGGGCTCTGGCAACATCGACTTCGGCGCGCTCATAACGACCGGGGCGGGGAAAGACTTTCCGTCCTCCGGATTCGTTCCGGCGACTTTTTCCGCGGCGTCCGACACACCGTCGCCATCGCCGTCCGCTCCATCGAAAAACGCAACCGGCGCATCCGCCGCCGACATGACGATCCTTCTTATTGCAAGGTCGAGCTTCCCGAGATCGCTCTTTTCAAGTTTGTCGTATTTGATCTTCAATGCGGCCGAGAGCGGCTCGAACGCCTTCGCCGCCGATTCGAGATATGCGGCATGCGCCGAGGCGATCTCGGTTATGTCCGCATTGACATCGTTCAGAACGAGTGAAAATTTTCTCGAAGCCGCCGCAAGCTCGTCGTTCATCTCGCGCGCTTTTTCAGGCGCGAGGGAAACAACTCCTATCAGTATATTGTCCCGCTGCTGGGAAGCGGCGAACATCGCCCTTTCCCGTTCGAGTTCGGATTCATACGCGGACGCCGCGGCGCTCCACGCTCCTTTTATCGGCTCGATCTTCGAGTCGCCGATTTCAAGAAGTCGCGCAACTTCGGTCGCCGGGGACGGACGAACCGTTCCCGTCGCGGAAGCATCGGCCGAGAGAATATCCGCGCGTTCGGCGGCGTCTCCCGCCGCGAACCTCGATTTGAGCGTTTCCGAGAGAGAAACCCCGTAATCGCGGACATTGAAATCGCCCTTCGTTTCCGGACAGCCCTTTGCGCCGTTCGTTCCGCTCATGCAGGCCGCCGCCCACAAAAGCGCCGCGCTCCTCGCCGCGAACCAAGCCTCCGAGGGCGACATCGTTCCCATTCCGAGCCCGGCCGACTTCGCCGCGCGCGCCACCGTGTCGGAGAGTTCGTCCGATTCCGGGCCGTCTATTGGTTTCCCCATGTCGAGCGCTATCTCCATCTTCATCAGAGCGCCCGCCGAACCGGACAGCACCGTCTTCAGCGCGGCGTCGTTCACAGCCTTGTCGCCCCTGTTCAACATGTTCGAGAACTTCGCATAGGCCGCCCTCGCGAACGGTGCGACAGCCTCCGCAACGACCGCGTCGTCCGCGACAGCCCCGCTTCTGAAAAACAGCTCCGGCCCGACGATCGCCTTAATGAACGAAGCGTCGATATCCGCGGGCTTTACATCCTTCGCGGCTCGAACGCCCGTCTTCACCATGCTCATCAAAACGCGCGTCTCCACATCGGTCTCGGGTGTTACCACCACCCTGTTTTCCCCGGGAGAAGTCGGCGCGACGATCGCCGAGAGAAAAGTTTTGGCGTCCTTGGATTCTATCCTGACTATAAGATTGCGCTCGCCGGTCGGAACGCCGGAAAGACTGAACGCGCCGTTCTTCACAGTGGCCGTGGCGGAATCCGCGAGCGGTTCGAGCCCCGAGCCGTCGGGCTTGACCCGGTACAGACGAACGGCGGCGTCCCGGAGCGCGGCCGCACGCCCAGCCCCGTCGATTTCGGCGCCGTATCCTCCATAGAGGTCAACCGTACCGTTAATCATCGCAGCGCCGGAAGCCGCGCCGCCTGCGCCGCTTTTCACTTTACCGCCGCCGCAACCCGCGCAGGCGACTATGAAAACGCACGCGACCACCATTATGAATATTCCGTTTTTTCTCGAATTGTTTTTCATGACGGCCCCCAGATTTTTCCGAGGAAATTTTACACCTTTTTCGCCCTTATTATCCAATACGTTTAAAATACTGATCGCTTATTTCACGTCCGCTTCCTCACCACATAGTTTACGGAACCTCCGAGATGCAGCAGATCGAACAATTTGAGCGTTGGGGTAATAATCGTTTTGAACAGCAAAGCCCGCGAAAGATTCGTCTTGCCGCCGGCGTCCGTCCCGCTTTCCACCCGCGCCCGTTCCGCCGGCGCGCCCGTAGCGGTTCGCCTCACGCTCCGGATCAATCCCGTCGCCGTCGTCGAGAAAATCGTCCTCTCGAGGATCAGCCCGGACGAATCCACGAAAGCCTTGAATGTCTTGGGCGTGTAATGAAAAAGGTGTTGAGGCGGCAGAAGCGGAAACCATCCGTCCCTGAAAACCATTCTTTCGAGCGAATCGAAATTGGGCATCGAGAACACCGCCGATCCGCCGGGCTTCAGAATTCGCCTTATCTCAACGAGAGTGTCCAGTGGGTCGCGAAGGTGTTCGAACACCGCCCACAGCGTCGCGACGTCGAATGATTTCTCATCAAAGCCAGCCTGAAGCAGGCCCCCCCGCCGGACGTCGAGGCCGAGCTTGCCTTTCTGAAACTCCGCCATGCGCGGCACGAGTTCGCAACCGGACGCCCGCCATCCCGCTTCTCTCATGCACATAAGAAACCGCCCGTCGCCGGACCCCACATCGAGGACCGCGCCCCGTTCCGGATATAAACGCTCCACCAGCGCCCTCCTCGGCTCTTGCGAACGCACCACGGCCTTCAGCCCGGAATCGTCCAAGGCCAGTTTGTGCGGCTCGTAATCCTCTCCGTAAATAAAGGCGGTATCGCCGGAGGGCGCGGGATTGAGCATGACAAGCGAACAGTTGCGGCACTTCGCGATCCTGAAAACGTTCGAAGCAGTTCGAGATTTATCTTTTACGAGGAAAATCGTTGCGAAATCTTCTCCACCACAGTAAGCACAGGGAAATATTTCGTAACCCGGCGGGAAATCGAAACCGGGTTCCATGAATCCGGCTCTATCATCTCCCGGCATACGCGAACCCCCCGGGCCTTATTCCGGAACCACCTCGAGGCGGCTCCGGTGCGTGAATGATGAGGAAAAACGATGCGTCAGAGTTCCTTGCGGGCGAACTCCACGGCGTTCGTGAATATCGCAAGCCCGTCGCCGGGCTCCGAGCCCTCGCCGCGGGTCCAGCGCGGATGCTGCGTGCGCGTGACGTGGCGCTCCGGGTGCGGCATCAGCCCGAACACGCGGCCCGTGGCGTTGCACAGCCCGGCTATCTCATCCTCCGAGCCGTTCGGGTTTATCGGGAACGCACCGGGCTTCCCGTTCTCGTCCACATACGTGAAAACCGCCTGCCGTCCCGCCCGCACTTTCTTTCTCGTCTCCGCGGAATCGAAGATCAGCTTCCCTTCCCCGTGCGCGATCGGCAGCGTTATCACCCCGCCGATTCCCTTTGTGAATACACAGGGCGATTTCGGATCCGGCTTGAGATAGACCCAGCCGCACCTGAAACTGCCGCAGTCGTTATCGAACAGGGTAACGCTCTGCCGGCCGTGGCCGGACTTGCCCTTCCCCGCGCTCAAGCCCGGCAGAAATCCCGTCTTCACAAGAACTTGGAACCCGTTGCAAATCCCGATAACGAGCTTGCCGCGGGCGATGAATTTGTTCATTGGGCCGGACAGCTTGTTCGTCAGCTCGTTCGCGAGCACCTTGCCGGCCGAAATGTCGTCGCCGTAGGAAAACCCCCCCGGCAGCGCGAGGATGTCGAATTCATCGAGCGACTTCTCGCCGCTCACCACCCGGTTTATGTGTACGAGATCGACTTCCGCGCCCGCGAGATATAGAGCGAAACATGTCTCCCGGTCGCAGTTCGTTCCCGCCGTTCTTAGTACGATTGCTTTGACTGATTTCATTTTTCGGACTCCCGATGTCGGTATTCGTGACAGCCGTCAGACGCTCACCATGAGAGCGGCGCCTTCCATGCCGATTTGAGTTTTTCCGTCGATGCGTTCAGCGCGGCCGTTCCGTCGAGACCAACGACCTGAAGCTTCTTCGCCTTCGTCACTTCTCCAACCTTCGCGAAAGGTTGTCCCTTCAAAATCTTCTCGAACGCCGCCGC
>JAKLIR010000239.1 GCA_022709505.1 bacterium
AAACGCGGTGCTTGGGCGAAGGTGTCAGTACGTATGAAGTCAAATCCACCGGACATGTGGGAATCCCGTCCGGGAAATAGCTGTCATTCGTTTTGATGTCATCAAGGCTGTCCGTCGGCCATGTGGCTTCGACAAAGTAGTACGCTTCGACCTGTTTGTTGATGATCGCCCTGTTAGTCTCGCACGACTGAACTTTCGCTCTTTTCGTCGAGACGGCGAATCTCGGTATTACTATCGCGGCAAGAATGCTTATCAATATAACGACGAGCATTACCTCGAGTACCGTGAATCCCTTATTTTTCATGATGCTACCTCTCTTTCATTCCACCATTTATTGTTATGCAAATTTAGTTCCAAGTATGAGTTCCATCGCCTTCTCTGTGTCCGGAAACTCTCAGGAACGGCGACGGCGCAAGCACGTATGAAGTCAGATCAACCGGACACGTGGGTATCCCATCTGGAAAATAGTGCGCGTTCGTTTTGATGTCGGACATATCTGTTAACGGCCATGTCGCTTCCACGAGATAGTACGCGTCAACAGTCTTGTTTATCAGAGCCCGCTGAATCTCGCAAGCCTGAACCTTTGCTTGTTTCGTTGATATCCTAAACCTCGGAATCACTATAGCCCCCAATATACTTATCAGTATAACGACAAGGAGCAATTCTATTACGGTGAAACCCTTTCTGCTTGTCTTTGTCATTTATTCGCGCTCCAGCAAGTTGGTCTCTATTATTACATTAAAATAATTTATAGCGCGTGCGTATCCGCGCCTTCTCTGTGGCCCGACACCCTGTGCTTGGGAGACGCCGAGAGAACGTAACTCGTCATGTCAACCGGGCATGTGGGAATCCCATCCGGGAAGTAATTGTTGTTCGTCTTGATGTCGTCAAGACTGTCAACCGGCCACGTACCTTCAGTGAAAAAGTACGTTTCAACCATTGTGTTTATGATCGATCTGTTCATTTCACATGATTGAATCTTCGCTTGTCGCGATCCGATCGTGAATCTCGGTACGATTATCGCTGCAAGTATGCTGATAAGGATGATGATCAACAGCGTTTCAATAATTGTGAAGCCTCGGTTTTTAAGCATTTCTTTCCTCCGATCTTTGCTTATAAGGCGTGTGTATCCGCGCCTTCCCTATGGCCCGATACCCTGTGCTTGGGAGACGCCGAGAGAACGTAACTCGTCATGTCAACCGGGCATGTGGGAATCCCATCCGGGAAGTAATTGTTGTTCGTCTTGATGTCGTCGAGACTGTCAACCGGCCACGTACCTTCAGTGAAAAAGTACGTTTCAACCATTGTGTTTATGATCGATCTGTTCATTTCGCATGATTGAATCTTCGCCTGTCGCGATCCGATCGTGAATCTCGGTACGATTATCGCTGCAAGTATGCTGATTAAAATGATAATGAGCAACGTTTCGATTATTGTAAAACCTTTGCTTTTCATTTTTTCCCCCTCCAATGGAGGTTTTACCAATAAATATAAGCAAATCAAATGCCAAAACTATTTTACATCTTTTTCGCTAAAACACAAAATAAATAATTTCGACCACATCGATTATTATTGAGGCTATTTGCAAACTATCATGCATTTTAACGCCTTTTATTTGCCAAACTATTTTTTTTCGAATGATTGCGAATACCGAATTATTTAACTCTTTAGCAACATATTTAAACAAGGATTACATAAATTTACCTGATTTAATTTGATTATTTTAAATGTTAAAAGATTTACCCAATGTTTTTTAAATTGATTGTTAGTTCAAAACAGATATTGTGTAGTATTTTACACGCATACACCGCCATGTGTAATGCCTTACCTTACACATTTTACCTGAAAAAACATTTTAAACATGCGGTTTTTTGAATTGGAAGGAATCTATGAGATCGTTCGGAGGAGGGGTGAAACCTACGCACTTATGTTTAAGGATTTTTTCAGCTCATCCAAATCATCTTTCTGTTTCAAACGCTCGACTTTCGTCTCTTTTATGTCCTTTATCTCCTCTTCCACTTGTTTCTCAATCGTCTTGAATCCTTTTTTCTCATTTTTTTCGCTGAATGTCATTTCTTCGATGAAAATCAAATCTATCACGCTTTTCACGGATTTTGCATCGAGCCGATCATTTACCGCGAGTTCGCGAACCATCTTCGTCAGCCTGTGGCGCGAGTCCTTTGATATTCGGGCGTTTTTTATCCTTGTAAGCAACAATTTCAACTGCCCTTCTTGTTCCTCTGACATGGCGGATTTAGCACTGCTTTCGGCGGTTTTCAATTGCGAAACAAAACTTGAATACATATCTATTTTCATAGTATATATATCGGATATCTTTTAAAAAAATAAAGCCCGCCGTATTAAAACCAGCGGGCTTCTTCATATTTAATTGATACTTATACCGTATATAAGCTGTCGAGAAATTCGAGTGCGAATTCCTTCACCATGCCTCTATCCGGAATCGTGGCCATCATCCCATACATCGGGGCGCTTCCCTGCTTCGCGGCGGTGGGATTCTCTTTCAAGTATTCGACCGAGCTTTTCAGGTCTGATACGAACTGGTCTGATATGTGCTCATGTGCGAGGGTGACCATCACATGAAGACAGTTCGGGCTCTGCTGTCTGTCGATGTGCCAGCCGCGTTTTTCGAGTTCGTCCGCGACCGCAAAGACATCTACTTCGTCCGTCGTGAACGCGAAAACGCTCATGTCCGGTTTCCCGATTATCTTCACACCGGGAACGGCCGCCACGCCATCTCTCAATTTTATTGTTATATTCATGATTTTTTCGGCGTTTTTCATATATCCGTCAACACCGAACGCCCGCAGAGCCGCCCATGCGGCCGCGATAGAGCCTCCCGGCCGCGTTCCCGTCATGGACGGCGATCCGTACAATCCTCCCGGCCAGTCCGGATACACGAAAAACTGGTGTCTTCTCAAAGCCGCATTCTTGTACAGCACCACGGATGCGCCCTTCGCGGCGAAACCGTATTTATGAACATCCGCTGAAATCGACGTCACGCCCGGCGCCCTGAAATCGTAATCCGGGATCGGATAGCCGAGTTTTTTCACAAACGGCAACAAATAGCCTCCGAGACAGGAGTCCACATGCATCCCGATTTCCTTTTCGAGCGCGAGCGCGGCGAGTTCCGGGATCGGGTCCACAACGCCGTGCGGATACGACGGCGCGGAGCCGACGAGCAACACGGTATTTTCGTTAATACATTCCCTCGCCGCCGCGACATCCGCTCTGTAATCCTCTCCCACGGCATAATGAACCGGTTTCACGCTGAAATAGTGAGCCGCCTTTTCAAAAGCCGGATGTGCGCTGATCGGCAAAACCATTTCCGGCTTCTCGATCTTCTTCTTAGCCTTTCCCCATTCCCGGTACGTCTTCACCGCCATCAGAATGCTTTCGGTTCCTCCGGTGGTCATCGCGCCCACGACCCGGTCGTCGCCGCCGAGCATGTCCGCGGACATCGAAAGGACTTCCGCTTCAAACCTTTTAAGGCTCGGAAACGCCATCGGGTTCAGCCCGTTCTCCGAGAAAAACGTGTTATAAACTTTTTTCAAAAACTCATTATGTTCTTCGCCCGCGTAGTACACGAGGCTCCACGTTCGGCCCTCTTTCCAGTTCGCGTCTCCCTTGTGTATATCCTCCAACTCGCGGAGGATTTCCTCCCTGTTGATGCCATTTTCCGGTATTTTCACCTTTTTTTCCGCCACGCCGCAGTTCTCCTCTCTGAGTTATTCCGACCTAATATTTCCTTTATTTCACTTCCGATTCTTTGCAAACTCCGCCGCTGTCTCGCGCGTCAACTTCTGGTTGTTCTTGTACTTTATCGCAGCGAGCCCGAAACCGAGTATTCTTCCGGCCTCCCAAATTTTGACGACTTGTTGCTTCGTAATCGCGCCGAAGCTGTAATTGTCTATCATGTTCATCATTGTCAGGATGAAGGTTTCAGCCATGCAGCCGAGCGTCGCCCCCGCGGCGAGGCCGGGAATCCCAAGATCGATATATTCCGGCAGGTGCCCTATCCCACCCTGAATCGCGAGAACGTCGGGCCTCTCTTCATAAATCGCGTTCGAAATGCTCGGCGGCAGGCTCACATCGTTCACTATCGCGCCGGGTTTGATCCAGTTCGTATCGATTATCGCCGTGTCCGCGCTCACGGCCGAAATTAGTATGTCCGACTGCGGGACGTACTTCCTCAAGTTGGTCGTCGTGATGATGTACGGGTCCTCTCCGTGTTTTATCTTGATCGCCTCTGCTATTTTCTCACCGATATCGTGGTCGGGACGCCTGTAGAATATCGACTTCACGAGGCCGGCCACCTTCTTTTCCTTGCCGGAGTAGTTCTTTTCAATGTAATCGGAAATCTTCTGTTCGTCGTAAGCGAACTCTTTCGACATCAACACGTAGTACGGCAATATCAAGTCCTTGGCGATCGCCGCGGGCAGCCCCTTCATGTTCTCCGGCTTCGTCGTCCGTATCACATCCACCGTATCCGAATATATCGAGCAGGATATTTCCCGGAGTTGCTCGTGAGCGCCGATATGCTCGCGCCCCATCAGTATGAGCCTCGGGATATCCTCCGACAGCAGGCTCGCCGTCACGCTTCCGATATTCCCTCCCGCGCCGACGATCCCGCACGTGCACTTGTTGAGATCGAGCGCCATATACTGCGCCGCCTTCAGTACGCTCTGCCATATCAGCGCGGAAGTGTACGAGTTCCCGCTTGTTATGTGAATGAAAGTGTCGTCGAGATCGGTCCCGTTATGGGTCACGATGGACGTGAACGCGCCGAGCCCGCAGAGTTGCGCTCCCATGCTCGCGCCGAGGTTCACCGCCTTCTGCACACCGTCCACAAGCCTCTTCGGATCGTTCTTCCGCAATTCCACCATCTGTTTCGTGGTGTAAAGAAACGCTATGAAATAAGCCCTCACCCTGTCTCCGGTTCGAGGAGATTTAACGTCCACCGTCCGGTAAACAAAACTATCGAGAAGCGGGACGAGCGTGTCCCAATACTTTTCTCTTTCCGACTTGTGCTCGACCGGATCCACCTCGTTCGTGAACTTCTGAAGCGAAGGGTCGAAATCCTCCACAACCTGCCGTATGTCGAGAGGATGTATCAAAAACGCCATTCTGCGCGATTCGTCGAACTCCGGGCGGTTCTTCTGCGCTCGCGTATCGACGTGCACGCAATCGTCGATCTCTTTGACAACCCCGAAGCTTTCCTTCCCCACGACGAACTTCGTGAACTCGTATCCGTTCGATTTCTTCACCAACTCGCAGGCGAGGCGAAGGGCTTCCACCACCCTGTCGATGTCCGCCTTCGATATATATGCGGACGGTTCTATGCGAATGATGTTGGACGGCGTTTTTGACAACATGGAGTTGAGCGGCGGCGCGGTTCTTATCCTGTGCTCGTGAAAAAGGTATCCCGTGAGAAGAGAACCGAAGACCCCTTGCGATCCGGTTCTGGAAAACGTGAGCGAAGAATTGTCCGAGAGCGTTGTGAACTCGAGCCCTATCATCAGCCCCTTTCCCCGCACGTCTTTCACGATTCCGGGATATTCTTCCTTGAGATTTCTGAGCTTCCTCATGAAATAGCGACCCTTGTCGGCCGCGTCGCGCATGAGCTTGCCGTTGTTTCTCGTCAGCAACTCCAGAGCTTTCAACCCGACCTCGCTCGCCGGCGAATCCTCGGCGAAAGT
>JAKLIR010000024.1 GCA_022709505.1 bacterium
TGGATGGCGCTCGTGACGAGAGGCGAATGGGCAGGAGTCCGCGGAACCGTGCTCGGCATCGTCACCGCCGTTCAAGGCGCGGGCACCGTGATAGGCCCGCCGATCGGCACGCTCGTCTGGCACGATTACGGCCACTACACCCCGTTCATGCTCTGCGCCATCGTGCTGACTATCTGCTCCGCCATAGCAATCCCTTGTCTAAAACCTATCGGGAAAGAACCCGAAAACCCGGGTTGAAACTTATAAAATCCAACTCATCATATTTATCACGGGAGATACTACTTTACACTGAATATTCACTATGTTATTATTTCTGAGATTCTCAATATAAGGTTCGGAGCAACATCCGGCGCCGAGCCGGTCGGGTGGAAAAAGTTTGTCTCGTCTTCTTACGTTAAAAGATATCGCGAAACAACTCGACGTTCCTGAAAGCTCAGTAAGGAAATATCGGGAGCTGTTCAGCGCGTTCATACCTTCCATCGGGTCCGGCCGTGCCAGAAGGTACAGATCGGAAGCCGTGGAAATTCTTCAGGAGATAAGAAACCTCCGGGAAGAACTTCACATGCCTTGGGATGCGATAACGGACAAGCTGGCGGAGAAGTATCCCATGGACGCCACGCCGCAGGGCGGGCCGAGGCAGACCGCGATGGACCTTGCCGGCGAAGTGGTCGAGCCGGCCCCCGCCGCCGTGAGGACTCCGGCGCAGACGGCCTCTCCCATACATCCCGCCAAACAGGAGCACAACGGCGATTACCTGCGCAAAATCGTGGCGGTGAGCGAAAAGCAAACCATGATAGTCAACGCGATGGCGCTTGAAATGATGCGGGCCGTGGAAAAAGTCCGCCAAGACACCATCACGGAAAATCAGCGGCTCCAACAGAACATCGCCGGCATGATCAATTCCCTCTCGTCCTCGATTTCAACAGTGAATCAGCAGGAGCGCGCCCTGCTTCGTGAAATCAGGGAGAGAGTCGAGAGTCTCGAAAAAACATTCGACGGCATTTCCGCCGCGACCGATCAAGCGGCGAAAATCACACAACTCAGAGAGCACTTGAAGATACTCAAAGAAAAACTTGATCAGCGGGAATCGATGTTTCAGGACCTCAAGAAATCCTGCGAGATAATGAAACGCGAAAACACGGACCTCAGGGATTTCAAACAGCGGCATGTTGACAGTGCGGAAGATGTCGTGCGGGAAGTGAAAGCGAGAAAACACTCTTCCCCTATAAAGAGGATGCTCGGCTTCAGGATATAGGTTCCGCCCGGATTCACACACTCGGACGAACACCCGTCTTTTCAAAAACCACTTCGCATATACGATCCACCACTTGTCCTATGCCGAGCCCGTCGGTATCCACAGTCGCCGAATCGTCCGCAGGACGAAGGGGCGAGTCCGCTCGCGTCGTGTCCCGGCGATCTCTCTCGACAATGTCTGAAAGCACGGTTTCGAGTTGCGCGGAAATTCCTTTCTGCTTCAGTTCGAGAAAGCGCCTTCGCGCCCTCTCCTCGGGGGATGCGGTGAGAAATATCTTCACTTCCGCTTTCGGGAGAACCACCGTGCCTATGTCCCGGCCCTCCATGACAACGCCGCCGGCTTCCCCCATCAGTTTCTGTTTGGCGACAAGCTCCCTGCGAACCGCGGAGAAAGCTGACACCGGGGACGCGAGTTTGGAAATTTCCGGAACTCTGATGTCCCCGGTGACTTCTTCTTCATTAAGATAGGCCCGGTTGCGAAGCTCCCCGCCGGCGTCCATGGCGAATGAGAAATTCGCGTCGCGCGCGAGCGCCGCGAGGGCTGCTTCGTCGTCCAACGCCGCCGAGGCGCGAACCGCAAGGAGCGCCACGCCTCTGTACATGGCGCCGGTATCGACGTAGGAAAGCCCGAATCTTCGGGCGACGAGCATCGCTATCGTGCTTTTCCCCGCGCCCGCCGGGCCGTCGATCGCTATGGATATCGCCCGCTCGTTCAAGCGAGAACCTCCGTGAGGGCTTCGATAAATCTCGCGTTGTCTTTTTCTCCGGCGATCGAAACGCGAAGGCATGTCGGGAATCCGAGAAATTTGCCCGGACGCACGATCACTCCCTTTTTAAGCAACGCTTCGAAAACAGCCTGTGAATCACGCTCGACGTCCACGAGGATGAAATTGCTGTCGCTCGGCGCGTACTTCAGCCCGAGCCGGTCGAACTCGCCGGACAACTGCTTCCTTCCGGCCGCGTTTAGGGCTATCACTTTCTTCATGTGTTCCGGGTCGTCGAGCGCCGCCAGCGCCGCCACTTGAGCGAGCTCGTTGACGTTGAACGGATTTCTTACCCTGTGAATCACATCCGCGAGGTCTTCCGGCACGAACCCGTAACCCACTCTCAACCCCGCGAGTCCGTAAACTTTCGAGAACGTTCTGAACACCGCTATCTGCCGCCCCGACTTGAAATACTCCATGGTCTGAGGGTAGTCCGGGTTCGCCACGTATTCATAATACGCCTCGTCGAAAACCACCATTACGTGGTCCGGTACTTTTTTCATCAGCAGTTCCACGTCGGCCTTGTTCACTATCGTTCCGGTCGGGTTGTTCGGATTGCAGACGAACAGCAGCTTCGTGCGTTCGGTGATTTTGTCGAGCATCGCGGGGATGTCGTGATAATATTTGTCCTTGAGCGGAACCGAGATGAGCGTTGCGTTCGCCACCATGGACGAAATCTTGTACATCACGAATGACGGATCGGCGAAGACCACTTCGTCATTCGGGCCGAGCATGGAAACGCATATCAGTCGTATCAATTCGTCAACGCCGTTCCCGACTACGACCTGTTCGGACTTCACGCCGAAACGCTTGGCGATCGCTTCCCGAAGGTAGAAACAACCCCCGTCGGGGTAGTAATTGATTTCCGGCGCCGCTTTGCAGATCGCCTCGATGACTTTCTGAGACGTTCCGAATACGTTCTCGTTCGAAGCGAGTTTGATTACGTCCGTGAGACCGAGTTCCCTTTGCACTTCCTGTATCGGTTTTCCGGGCACGTACGGACTGATATTGAGCAGATGCGGCAAAACTCTTTTCTTGATATCCATCGATGTTCTCCTTGATGATAGATTTATCAGGCGACTGCTTGATAGAAGTTAAATTGAGGGAAAGTTTCTAAATTTATCGAGCGCCGAACGGGCGGCGTGTCGTCTTGTAAGTATTGTTCTCGGGTTCAACATGTCCGGTTTCCAAGTTAACATTTTCACACTCGGAATAATATAATCCATCACAATCCAAATAGCCAGACTGGAAAAAACCTAATTGCACGAACCGGCCGTCCGCAGGCTTTCGGGGCGCGCTCGCTTCTCGGAAATCTCATGTTATCCCGGATTTTTCCGGAGAAAAATCCGTGAAATCGTAAAAAGGGCGATCTACTGTGTTGCATCATCAACTCGAACTCGGTCACATACGAAACAGTATGCTTCCTCGTTCTCGCTCGATGCGTCTTGTATCTCATCTCTTTCTCCGATTTCAACCCACATTGGTGAAAAATGTGTGTTATTTATCCCCGATTGCGTAAAAAAAGGCGT
The DNA here is from genome assembly GCA_022709505.1 of bacterium. GTDB lineage: Bacteria > UBP15 > UBA6099 > UBA6099 > UBA6099 > JAKLIR01. The sequence goes on from JAKLIR010000024.1 coordinate 3,548, forward strand.
TCAATTGTCATAAATGAGAAAAGCCTCGGCTTTTTGTTGAAAAATCGGGCGCGAAACAAGAACGCATCGATTCCACCGGAGGGTGATGGTCGAAGCAGGCAAAAAGATGAACGCGAAGGGGTTGCCTATATTTAACTATTTCCACTCTCCTATTGCTTTTTTTCTTTAATAATAATAAAATTTACGAAATTTGAGAGGATTATTGGCTATTTACACGGACTTTTGACAACAAAGATACATTTTTGAAGACTTTCAAAACATTGTCGAGAATTCCCTTCGCTAAATCCATTGCGCGAGTTGGTAAATCGATGAAATCCAAGAGAAAAAATTTGAAGAAGCAGAAGGCGGTGTTCGGTGTTTTTCTGAAGAGCATCGCCGTGTGGTTGGTTTTCACCTTTTGGTGCTTTGCCTCGGCGAAAGCTACTGAGATAGAGATCAAGGCGGAACCCGCCGCAACGACGACGGTGACGTCGGCGGCGACGATGGAGAAAGCGGTTCCAGCGGCGCCAGAATACGCGGGGCCGAAGGAAGTGCAGGCCCAAAATCGCTTTATTCAGATCGTCGTGAACACGATGCCGTTCGATACGGGGAGGTTTCTCGTGCGGACGGTCGAGGGCGACCCGACGCGGGACAGTGACAACAACAAGATTCTCATCTACGGCGGCGCACAGCCGTGGACTTCTTTCACAACGATCCGTGTCGATGGAAAGGACTATGTTTTCGGCGGGCCTACTCAGCGACGGGCGGGAAAACAGGCGCAGTATGGAGAAATGATCGAACCTCCGCACGCGGTTGGCGACAGTTCGGTCGTGACGCGCTGCCGCATCGCGGGACTCGACGTGACCGAAACGCTCGGTATCGTCGGGGGGCCGGTATCAAAGATATACGACACAATAAGGATTTCCTACTCGATAAAGAACACGACCGGAGAGCCGCACAAGGTCGGAGTGAGAGTGTTGATAGACACGTTGCTCGGCAGCAACGATGCATCTCCGTTCAAGGTAGGCGACCAGAGCATAACCACCGAAACCGAGCTGACGGGATCGAACATTCTTGATTATTGGATAGCGTACGACTCGCTTGAGAATCCGGGAGTTGTGGCCCGCGGCACGCTTCGCGGACAGGGTCTCACCACGCCTGACCGGGTGATATTCGCCAACTGGGGCAAACTCGCCGACAATCCTTGGGCGGTGTCTTCGAACTCGGGACAATCCTTCCAGCGCGAGGGCGAGGATGGAATGGACAGCGCGACCGCTCTTTATTGGGACGAGGCGACCATCCAGCCGCAGGGGGACGCGAGCTATGCGACTCTTTACGGGATCGAATACCTGAATGTGGCCGGCGACATACTCAGCATCGGCGCGGTGAAGAATCTCGGAGAGTGGCCCACGGCTAAGAATCAGGTACGTCCTTATACGGTTTACGCGTATATTTCAAACAGTTCGAAGATAGACTTGCACGACGTTCTGATAACGCTCGATCTTCCGGACGGGATAGTCTTCACGGACGGTGGGAGCGGCGCGTTCAGAGTGGGCGACCTGCCGCCCGGCAAGGAGGTCACGGTCGGCTGGACGGTTCAGCCGAAAGTGGCAGCCGGAGGTGAGAGGAAGCTCAGGATCATAGGCAGCGCCAAGGAAGTGGAAAATGTGGAGATAAGCTCCTCCGTCACGCTGCTATCTCCGCCCGGAATAATTCCGAGCGTGGTGGTTCCGGATCGGATCCGCCGGGCGAAGAGCCGCGAGTACGGCCCTTACGGTCCTCCGGCGTCGATCCAGATCAAATGCCGCAACGACGGAAAGTCTCCTATTGACAACCTTAAAGTGGAGCTTGTTCTTCCGGCCGGGTTGGAGTTCCCTCGCATTCAGAAGGCTGAACAGTACTACAGAAGGCTGGACGGCCTTCAGGAAGTGGTTTTCTCTTGGAAGGTTTCTGCTACCGGTGAAAAGTCCGGCGATCTGCCTCTCAAGTTCAACATAACTTCTGACAGCACGGAAGATAAGACTGTCCCTGCGAAGCTCGCCGTCGATCCTCTCCCCGTGAGCATCGCGTGGGTGGGCGCTCCGGAGGACACTTTCAAGGGCGTGTATTTTTCGGCGGAACTTTTCGTTACGGATATCAAGGACATAGGCACTGCGGAGCTTGCGATCAAATACGATCCGGCGGTGCTCGATGTAGTCACCGTGTCGCAGGGCACGTTCTTCGTCGAGAAGGGGCAGCCGCTTCCTTGGAAGGAGCCGAAGGTTGACCGGCGCGCGGGAGTGATTTCCGGGGTTGAAGGTTCGCGGAACACTCCTCCCGACAGGGATGAAGGATCGCTCGTAAGAATAAATTTCAGAACCGTGGGAGCGGGAAGCAGCCCGATCGAGGTTACGAGTCTGAACATGGTGGATCTGAAGGGCGCCCGTATCGAATACAATCTCGAACCCACCGTCGTCCGCGTGAAGGAATGACCCGGATTCGGGGGATAAAAGTATAGCAAAAGGAGAGCATGAAAATGAAATTCAAAAACACGTTGGTGGTATTGATGATCGCGGCGTTCGGACTTGCGGTAAGAGCCGGCGCGACGGAAATCAAGGACATGAAATCGTCCGACTGGGCGTTCAAGAGCGTCCAGAAACTTGTCGATAAAGGCTACCTCGCCGTTTATGACGACGGGACTTTCAGGGGAGATCAGCCGGTGAGCCGCGTGGTGTTTGCGTCCGCCTTGGCGAAACTGATCGACCAGATAGAGCGCGGAGAACTCGCCGGCGGCGGCGTCGATCTCGCGGAACTGAAAAAGATCAGCGATTCGTTCAAGAACGAGGTTTCGGACTATGACGGCCGGATGAAGTCGCTCGATAAAAGACTTTCCGACATCGAGTCCGGCAAGGTCGTGATCCAGCAGGACATCTCGCGCGCGACTGTTGAGTTCAGGGACAAAATGGATTCGATCTCCGCCGAAAATCAGCAGATGAAGAAAGACATCGCCGCTCTCAACGAAAACCTCGGGAAGGTTAACGCGAGCCTTGAGAAGGAACGGAGCGAGCGCAAGAAGGCGCAGAAGGCGGCGTGGATAGGAATCGTCGGGGCGGCGGTGGCCGGCCTCGCGAGCAATTAATGGGATGAACGGCCGAGCGCAAGGGTGAGAAATAGTGGAGATTGACAGGGATTACTATCGGATAGAGGGAACGACGGACAGGCCTGAACTCGGGCTCAGGCACCTGCAGTCGAGATATGTGTTGACGTATGTCGCCTGCGTGCTGATCTCGGTGTTCGTGATAGGTCTCGTGCTGTCGTTGCGCGGGCGGTCGCTTGTTATCGACAAGGTTAAGTCCGAGCAGATGATCACCGCGCGCGCCGGGGCGCAATCCGTGGGCGCGCTCGCGGACAGCGCTGGAAAATTCGTGGAATCGCTTTCGAAGTCGGTGCTCGCCAAGGGGAGCGACTACGGGACGATCAGGATCCTGCTCGACGCACAGGTGGAGCACAATCCGTTCATAACTTCGATATTTATTTTCAGCCCGGATTCAAAGACGCTCGTGGCGACCGAAAAAGGCGAATCCATGGCCAAGACGCTTGTCGGGGATGCGTGTTATGACAAAGCGGTGGAAGGCGCCGCGTACTGTTTCACAGGCCTTTATCGCGATTCGGACGGCAGGCGGCAGGCGTATGTTTTCGTGCCGGTATTCAAGGAGACCGGAGGCGTGAGCCGCGTTTTCGCGGGCGGAGTGAACCTTGAGGACAAGCATTTCATAAACGCAGTGTCGGAACTGAACCCCGGCAAGAAGGGGTTCTCTTTTCTTGTTGACAACAGGGGACGTCTTGTGTACTCCGGCGATCCGGACAAGCAAGGCGCGATCCGTGACGTCGGATCTTTTCCGGTGGTGAAAGCCGTGGTCGGGGGCGAGAGGGGTTCGATGGTTTACGACTACGGGCGAGCGCGGATGGTGGCTTCGTTCTACCCCGTGGAACCGCTCGGTTGGGGGTTTGTGACCCAGCGCCCGGCCGGGGAGGTGGACAACGGCACGGGGATGTTCTTCACTCTCCTGCTGCTGTTCCTCCTCATTTCCGGCGCCGCGGCCGCCGCGATCGCGGTGATGCAGACGCAGTCGGTCACCCGCTTCCTCTTCTTCCTCGGCAGCAGGATGGACGACGTCGCGCGCGGGCACATCCATCAGGAGATAGTACCCCGCGAGGCGGCGGGCTTCGCTCCGCTCGCTTCGGCTTTCAATAGGATGGTCGCCGCGCTCACGCACACGCTGAAAGAAAACGACCAGACGCTCGACGAGGTGCGGGAAACCGCCCGTTTCAACCAAGGAATCCTTTCGAGCATTCAGGACTTGTTCGTGGTGGTGGACCCTCTGAGCAGGGTGATAATGCTTAATGAGAAAGCGGAGTCTTTCGCGCCCGCGGAGCAGCGCCCGTGTTCGGGGAAGGAGCTTGTCGCGCTCGGGCAGGCGCTCGGGCAGGAGCGGCTGATCGATGCGGTGCGAAAGTCGATAGAGACGAGGCAGGTGGTGTCGGTCAGCAACGTCAGGTTCTCGTCGCAGCAGGGTTCGGACGCCTCAATATTCGACTTCAGGATTTATCCGCTTATATCCGAGTCCGGCGGGGCGGTGTTCTACGGTCGCGAGGTAAGCGAGTTCGTGAACAAACACGAGAAGGTGCGCAACGCGGAGCGGTTCTACCGCGAGGCGGCCACATATACCGGGGACGCGCTGATCGTTCTGAGCGCGGACCTGAAGGTGGAGTGGCTCAACCCCATGGCGGGGGCGATGCTGAATGTGGATGATTCGTTCCTCGGCGCGGACTGGAACGCTGTTGTGGTTTCGAGATACAGGGACGCTTTCGCGGGCGCGATCCGTATGAGCGCTGAGGAGGGCGCGGCCTTCCCGCCGATGGAGATGGAGATCGAACAGAACGGGCGCAGGTTGCAGGTGGAGGTGGCGGCGGGAGTGATCCCGCTCGGCGGCGCTGGATACAAGTCGGTGCTCACGATGCGGCTTGTGGACTCACGCCGGAATGCCGAACGCGCCGCGCTGATAGAAAAGCCGATCCTCGAGAAGAGGATCAAGTTCCTCGCGACGATAATTGAAACGCTGCCGGACGAACTTGCAGTCGTGGGCGAGAGCGGGCAGGTGATAATGGTCAATTCGGCGTTCGCCCGGCGCTTCGACGAACAGAAGGAAGTTTTCATAGGGAAGAAGTTCGACATATTGAGCGTGAACGGCGCGCCCGTAATAGATCAGGCGCAGCTCGACAGAGGCCTCGTGGTGAGGCGCGAGGCGGCCATGAGGACGCTGCGCGGCAAGCCCATCCATGCGGAAGTGCACGGCGCGGCGATCCGGAACGGGGATGGCAAAAACTATGTCTTTTCCGTGCGCGAGATCGGCTCCGAGCGGGACGCCAATCTGAGAGAAAGCCGGATGCTCGAAGCGCGCACGCGGACCCGTATGGCGAGACTGGTCTCCGAAAGGTTCGAGACCATACTCGCGAACCTTTCCGCGGAGGTTAAGGAACTCGGCGGCAACATCTTCGCGCCCGACACGCGCGCTATCTGGGAAAATATACTCAAGTTCAACAAGGACCTCGCGCACGCCTCCAACTCCCTGATGATGTACTCGATAGACAACCCGGTGCAGTTGAACATGAGCAGCATAGAGGGCCTTGTCAGGGAGACGCTCGAGATCCTCGAAAAGAAGGGCATGATACCTGAAAATGTCTCGATCGACACGCATCTCGAGAGAGTGTGTCCGAAGATAAACGCGGACGGCGATCAGTTGAAGATGGCGATATGGCACCTTATCCTCAACGCGATGCAGGCCGCTGTGAGGAACCCCGAAGGCGGCGAGGTCGTGGTGCGATCGTTCTTCGCGGACATAGACGGACTGCCGGCGGTGGTGGTGGAAATTCTCGACAACGGGCCGGACTTCGAGCCCTCGGAGGCGACGAGGTTCTTCGAGCCGTTCAACAGCGCGAAGCAGGGAAGCATGGGGCTGGGGCTGACTCTCGCGCGCAGGGTGGTTCTCAAACACAACGGAAAGATCGGGATCGAAAGAGTCAAGGGAATCACGCGCTCGAGTTTTTACATTCCGCTCGATCTCACGCAGGCGCAGGTCGGCCGCGCCTGAAAATCCTTTTTTATTTAAATTTAATTTTCCGAAGCGGCGCCGGAGCGTTTATAATGTTTTCGCATTCGCACTTATCTGATAGTCCGGATTTTTCACCGGAAAAATCCGGGAAATCGTAAAAAGGGCGATCCACGGCGTTGCATCATCGACTCGAACTCGGTCACATACGAAACAGTATGCTCCCTCGTTCTCGCTCGATGTGTCTTGTATCTCATCATCCCTTTTTCCGATTTCAACCTACATTGGTGAAAAATGTGGGTTAAACACTTGATAAGGAGTCCCCATGGCCGATTACATCATCAGGAACGGGTTGGTTGTGGACGGGAGCGGCGCGCCCGCGTTTAAGGCGGACGTCGCGATCAAGGGCGACAGGATAGAGGCGATAGGAGAAATAAACGGGAATCCCGGCGGCGCGGTGGAGATCGACGCTTCGGGCAAGATCGTCTGCCCGGGGATCGTGGACTGCCACTCGCACGCCGACATGTCGATCTACGCGGAAAACCACGACGAGATCCTCGCGCCGCTCGTGCGGCAGGGGATAACGACGTTCGTCGGCGGCAACTGCGGGATGGCCTTGTCCCCGGTGGGGGCGACTTTCCGGCAACAGATAAAGGACTACATCGAAGCCTTCACCGGAAAAGATTTCGATTCGATAGTCAAGTGGACCGACTTCGGCAGCTTCGTGGAGATGCTCGAAAGCAAGAAAGGGCTGCTTCTTAACACGGCGCTTCTCGCGCCGCACGGTGTGATAAGGATAAACAGCATGGGGTTCGCCGCACGGCAGGCGACGGACGAGGAAGTGCGAACCATGTGCGCCGATCTCGAACAGTGCATGGAGCAGGGCGCGGTCGGACTTTCCACCGGCCTTCAATACATGCCCGGATCGCAGAGCGATACTCGCGAGCTGGTCGAGCTCGGCAAGGTGCTCTCGAAGTATGACGGCATATTCACGAGCCATCTCAGAAGCTACATGAACACGCTGCCGCAGGCGGTGGACGAAGTGATCGAGGTGGCGGAGAAGAACGACATCCGCGCGCAGATATCTCACATTTTCTGGGTGCCGGACATGGGTTTCATCGGCAGGCCGATGCGCTTTCTCCTCCGCGGCCTTATAAAGATGTCCAAGTACTGGACGCTTCCTATCCCGCTCGACACCGAAGTGCGAAAACAGCTCGCGAAACTCGACAAACTCCGCGATAAGGGGATCAACGTAGGCATGGATGTCATGCCCACGACCACGGGGTTCACTCACATGTTCGCGTTCTTTCCCCCATGGACGCTCGAAGGCACCATGGAACAGATTCTCCAAAGACTCGCCGACAAGAACGTCAGGAAAGAAATCCTCAAAGATATCCTCACCGGAAAGCTGATATGGCCGCACACGGGACGGAACACATGGTCGCTCAACCTGTTCAAGATCATGGGCTGGGAGTGTGTGCGGATCATGTCTGTCATATCCGAGAAGAATAAATACCTCGAAGGCATGAACCTGCCCGTGATCGCGAAGCAGCAGGGCAAGCACCCGTTCGACACCGTCTGCGACCTCATGCTCGAAGAGAACGGGAAAGTCCTCGTGTTCGAGTCCATGGGGGAGCCGGAGGACAATTTCACGGAACGCTCCATGTACGCGGCGCTGAAGCACCCCGAAGTGTCGATCAGCACGGACACCATTCTGCTCGGCTTCGGCAAGCCGTCCTACCTGTTCCACGGCTGCTACCCGAAGTTCATCAGCCGCTACGTGCGCGACAGGAAGATGATCGGCCTCGAAACCGCCGTGAGGAAAATGACTGGGCTTCCCGCCGGGCATTTCAATCTCAAAGACCGCGGAATGCTTAAAGAAGGCTGGTTCGCGGATGTGCTCGTGCTCGACCTCGAATCGATCCGCCCGAACTGCGACTTCGTTAATCCTCAGGGCGACCCTTCAGGCGTGGATCATGTTTTCATCAACGGATACCACGCTGTCAGGGATGGAAAACTGCACACGGAAAAACTCGCCGGGAGAGTCCTTAAGAGATAGACGCGGTCGAATACGCCCGGCATTCGAAAGATCAAGGATAACAATATAAGGGGATAGTGAAGATGACCGAATCGGCGGAAAAGGAATTTAAGGAAATAGGGCTGGGAAAAAGCTTTGTATTCACATTGGCGCAATTGGGCGGGAATATGATGAATACAGTCTGTGCCACATGGATGATGTTTTTTTACACGATGCCGAACCATGCAGGGAAAATTCTTGTCGGAATGGGGATCATGGGCGCTATCACCGCGGGCGGAAAAGTGATAGACGCTCTTTACGACCCGACCATCGGATATTGGAGTGATAATACGATGACGAGATGGGGCCGCCGACGTCCTTTCATCGTAGGAGGCGCTCCACTTTTCTTTATCTCTTTCATTTTGATTTTCCATCCATTTTTCGCAGCCGGAAGTACAGAGCTTATTCTGTCGGTGATTGCCCTGAACACGGTTTTCTGGCTGGCTTTCACGACTGTCATGGGCCCTTACAACGCTCTCCTGCCGGAAGTGGCTTTATCGTCCCAGAAACGCGTGTTTCTTTCGACCTTGCTCGCTGCCATGATGCTTTTGGCTACTGGGTATCAAGGTATGATTTTCCCTCTGATGTTCGACAAGTGGGGCATGGGCTATTTCAAAGCTGCTGCGACCACCGGTATCATCGCATTTTGTTTAATAATGATAACTGTATTAGTTATTAAGGAAAGGATACCCTCTGCCGGTGAAAAGCTTGCTAAATCGCACGAAAAGCATTCTTTTAAGGAGGCTTTCAAGTGGACTTTCGCCAACAAACCTTTCCGAATCTATATAATCGCCTCGGTTTTTCAGTATCTCGGTTTTTCGTCTATCATGGCGGCGCTACCGTATATTGTGAAAGTGCTCATGAACAAACCGGAGAGTTTTGTATCGGTTGTTTTTGCATTTGTCATCCCTGTGTTTGCCATATCATTTGTAGCTGTTAATTTTATTGCCAAGAAGACCGGAAAGGTCAAGCTTTACAAAGGCTGCTTGCTGTTGCTTGCTCTGCTTCTACCGCTTTTATTTTTCGTGGGCGATCCGAGGATTCCCATAAGCCCGGTTGTCGCCGGAATTATGCTGATGAACCTGCTCGGCTTCCCGCTCGCGGGGAACATGATCCTGCCGACCGCCATTCTCGCGGACATCATAGACTACGACGAAAAGATCACCGGCCGCCGCCGGGAGGCCATTTATTTCGGAATGCAGGGCCTTCTTCAGAAAATCGCGACGGCGTTTTCTCTCGGACTGCAAGCCCTTCTTTTCTCGGTGTTCGGCTACTCCGCAAGCAGGCATCTCGGGATAAATCTTCTCGGCCCTGTCGCGGGCGTGCTCGGCCTTGTAGGGTTCGTGGTCTTCCTTTACTTCCCACTCGACGAGAAGACGAAGGACCTTATCAAAAAACGGGTCTAACGGCGCGACCGGAATAACACTTGGCATATAAGAAGAGGATGGAGAACTCGTGGATATTTCCAAGGAAATAAAGCGGGTTGCTTGAAAGAATAATATATTGATATAAAATATCGAAGATAGTGGGGATGGAGTTCCCCGATAACCGCCCTTAAACAGGCTGATGACTCCTGTCGAGAGAATTGCGGCAGGAGCCGAATGATGAAAAGCAAACCGCCGCGAGGCGGTTTTTTGTTTGGTTTGAATTACCGCTGGCCAGCTTTTTACGATTCCCCGGATTTTCCGGTGATAAATCCGGGCTAACGAACAAGGAGGATCACACATGACGGAAGCGTTCACGATAGCGTCGGTTTGGCTTGCATTGGCGATTGTCGCCACGATACTGGCGTATCACCTTCGGATTTCGATGGCGCTCGTGGAAATCTGCATCGGCGTCTTTGCCGCCGCGTATTTGAGCAAATTGATCGGGCGCGATTTTTTCGATCCGAATCGCGATTGGCTCCGCTTTATAGCATCCACAGGGTCGATATTGCTGACTTTTCTTGCCGGGGCGGAACTCGATCCGTCGGTAATGAGAATCAAATGGAAAGAAGTGTTTGTCGTAGGTCTCATAGGGTTCTTGTCGCCGTTCTTGGGCTGCGCCGCAATCGCAAAGTTTTTACTCCATTGGAGCACACCATCGAGCCTGCTTGCGGGAGTCGCCCTTTCGACAACGTCCATGGCGGTCGTGTATGCCGTAATGCTCGAATACGGATTCAACAAGACGGAGTTCGGCAAAGGGATTCTCGGGGCGTGTTTCGTAAATGATTTAGGGACGGTGATTGTGCTTGGATTGCTGTTCGCGCCGTTCACGTACAAATCGCTGATATTTGTAGGCGCTTCCGTTGTTGTGTTCGCCCTGCTGCCCGCCGTTACATCCGGGCTGACGAGGATATACGGCAACAGAACCGCCGCGATCAGAACGAAGTGGATCCTTTTCGTCATTTGCTCCACGGGCGCACTGGCATTGTGGTCCGGAAGCGAGGCGGTTCTGCCGGCATACGTTGCGGGGATGGTGCTTGCGGGAACGGTAAGCCGCGACGAACACTTCGTAAGGAGACTCCGCACATTGACCATCGGATTTCTTACACCGTTCTTTTTCATACGCGCGGGCACGCTGGTTTCTCTCCCGGCGGTTTTTTCCGCGCCGATCATTTTCGTTGTTTTGTTTTCAGGGAAAGTCATATCGAAGATTTTCGGACTGTTCCCGGTTATAAAAATGTTCAGGAACGACGGGAAAGAGCGGTGGTATTACACGCTGCTGATGTCAACAGGTCTGACTTTCGGCACTATCTCGGCTATATTTGGTTTGACTCATAAGATTGTCTCTCAGGCGCAATATTCGTTTCTTGTCGCCGCCGTCATAGGCAGCGCGGTAATCCCGACGCTCATAGCAAACTATTTCTTCCTTCCCAAGCATCTTCTCGGAAAGATTCCACTGGCGGATGACGAGACGCCTCAGCTCGATCTGATTCAGAACGGTTCGGCTGACAAGTCACAAAACGGGATGGAACCCGGATAAGCGAAAGCCGGGAACTCCGCGAACGGAAATTTTATCCCGACTCCGAGCTTATCCGGCTTGCCCGGAATAACGCCCGCCGCGTCTCACGCGAACCATGGCGAAATAGTGTTATACATAGATAAAGCGGCTGTGTCGTAATTTGCTTAATCCACATTTTTCCGGTGAAAAATCCGGGTTAATTTCGGGTTGGAGATGAAGGGATTCGAACCCTCGGCCTCTGCCGTGCGAAAGCAGCGCTCTCCCAACTGAGCTACATCCCCGATATTGCTTTTCAAACCGGATTTGTAGTACGTCGAATCCGGGTTCAAACCGAACCCCGCATACATCGCCGGGGGTTCGCGCACTCGCGCGGCCGAAGCCGAACGCTTGAAAATTATAAGCATTTAAACGGAAAAGGCAACTTTCGGATCAAAGTCGCCGCTGAGAAGCCGGCCGGCCGCTGCAATGTTTCAGAATCGAACTTTTTCGAGGTCGCCTTTCGCGCGGCCGACTTTCATCATTAACGGCGACATTTTTATCGGCACGCCGAAGAGACGGGTTTCAATGATTTCCACGATGAGTCCGTTCACCCGCGCTCCGTCGAGGTAGGCGTAGTCGGTGACTGTTCCGCCTTTGCCCATGATCGTCCCGCTTTGTATGGGCTCGATCCCCATTTTTTTGTATGCAGCGAGTTTGTTCTTCATGTCGGACGCGAAGAAGCATATATGATGCAGTCCCTCGCCGTGCGCTTCGAGATGTTCGGTGTATATGTCCTTTTCCCCTGAGACGGCGACAAGCTCGAACTGCGTGGCGCCGAGGTAGCCCACCACGAAGTTCCAATGCGGAGTAATATGGTTCCCTCTGTAGATGATTTCTCCTTCGCTTTTGTCGGACAACAAAGGGCGGTACCAGTCTCTTATGCCGAGTTTATCCCTGAAGTTTTTCATGGAGTTTTCGAGATTTTCCACCACGAAACCGAGCTGATCGACTTTCCCGAAGGTCAGAGCTTTTTCAATTCCGGCATCGTCCATATATTCCTCCCCCGAGGAAATTTGCTACTAATGGTGTCTTTGAATAGGTTGATTCTACTTGGCCGTAAATGAAAAAGCAATTTTGGGATTGATTGCGTATGAAACATCAGCGTTTTGATCCGGCCGCCGCGCTCGCCTTCCGCGATATGGAGACTCAGCCCGGAATGACGATCAAAGATGTTGAATCAAGGAGGGCCGGAGAGGGGAAGCGGCCGGGAGAGCCTTTTGTCGGAACGGGCGTGCTTTAAGATCGATATTTTCTGATCACAGTGTTCATCTAATAGCGCTTTCAATTTTATGCGATGTTTGTTCCGCGCGTATCGGCGTTCCATTCCCGCTGCACCGCTAAGTATTCCTCGACTCTGTCGAATATGCCTTTCATGAATATAGGTATGATGAACGCCCAGTAAATCAGGAGCCAAGCAGGCATACCGAGAAACACAGGGTCGTAGTAGAAATACAGACCGAACAGAATCAACAGAGCTTCGTATGCCGGGCCGGCGACCATTACGACAGCCATGAGCTTCCAGTCTCGGGCTTTGGGCGGAATCACGAGCAGGCGAAGTGCGAGCACGGAGGCGTATCCGATCGTCGGGATCGGCTCGTGCCTCACGAAATGATAGATGATAATCCTGAAAGCGATCACCACCGCGAGGTCGGCGATCAGCCGAGCGTCGATCGCCCACGGCTTTCCGCCGAATCCATCGCCCCGGAAAGCGGGAAGCGCGAACAGTTGCCTGAACGCAACGAATACGTAGCCCCAGAACAGAAGCATCCACAGCGGAATCGGGATAGACAGTTCGTGCGGCGGCAGGTAGCGGTAAACACCTTTCATCATGGAGAGCATATCGTTTCCGCCTCCCGCGACCACGCCTATCAGCAGGAAAATCCAGTCGTATCGCCGCCCGATCAGAATGAAACGCGCGGATATGACAGCCGCGGCGAGCGCGGACATAACGGGTGTGTTCCGGCAGAAGAACGCGACTGCGACAACAGCGGCCGCGAGGAATACGAGTTCGAACAGCACCTGTTTAATTCCGGCGGCGCCGTCCACAAGCAATCCTCTGCCCCGAAATGGATTTGTCATTTTAGTTTTCCTCCGGGTCACACGATTCCGGCGAACTCGAACATTTCGGAGAGCAGGCCGCTTGACAGAGGATTTTCGAGTCCGCGCGCGTAAATATCGGTCACGTAATTCTGCATCCAGTTGCAGTCGGCGCCGCACTGGCCGGGGCCGTTTCCGTGGATGTTCGCGGGGTCGATCAGCTTCGCCGCCGCGGAGTACGCCGCGTCGAGCGATTCGTATTCGAGCATATTGATCCTTACGGGCTCGATTGAAGACTTTGTCTTGCACGGCCAGATCAGCGAACCGTCTATATCCACGTGCGGTTTAAGCGATGGCCGGCAGACGATCTTGCTTGATCCGAGAAGGTTCTCGATCAACCGCTTCGAGCCGAGTATCTTGTAGCCTTTTTTCTTTCGATCCAGAATCTTCGAGCACAGCGCGCGGTATTCCGGAAGAGAGGTCAGCTTCTCGTTAACGTTCGCGCCGCAATTCATAGGTACGGGCGAGTACCATATCCCCAAATCATTCGCCCAGTCGAGAATCGAATCGGCTTCAGCGATCGTCTCCGGAGTGATCACGGTATTCACCATCAGCTTGAAGCGCACGCGGGATTGCAGACGCCGCAGGGCGAGGATGTTCACCATCACCTGCTCGCATACATCTTTTTTCATGCCCCAGACATCCGACAATCTGTCGAGATTCAGGGCGTCGAGACTGACTATCACGATGTCCATTTGCTTGAGCCATTTCGAGTAGCGCGGGTCCGGCAGCATTTTGTGGAACCTGCTGCCGTTGGTGTTTATCATCAGCGGAAAGTAGTTGAGACCGTGAGCGTGGTCGGTAAGCTCGGGCAGATCGGCGCGCAGTGTGGGTTCGCCGCCGCAGAAATAAATCCCGGTGACATCCTTGCGCACGATGCGGAGCAACTTCTTTCCCAATTCCGTGTCGAGCACGCCGTCGTTCGGGAGATCGAAATATTTCTTGCCGGAGTGATTGTCGCAGTACGAACAACGGAAATTGCACGCGTTGTGCATGGTCCAGATGAAATACGGTGGAATGAGCGTATGGTCGCCGCGTCGGATGCTGGCATAGTTTTTGGCCATCGCCTTGGCGTTTGTTGCGAGCGCGGCGGCTATGCGTTGCGTTTCGGCAAT
>JAKLIR010000240.1 GCA_022709505.1 bacterium
AGGGGGCGGCGAACGAAACGCCCACCATCTGCCCTATGAAACCTCCCTTCAGCCGGTCGTGGTAAACCTCGATCGGAAGCTTCCGCCCGACCCCCGGCCCCTCGGCGCATGCGGCGAACGCGGCTGATAGCAGAACCAATATACATGTGATGATTATTATTGCTTTTCTTTTCATTAGAAGCCCCATATCGTGTTAGGTCGCGCCTGTAAATTGTAAGTCACAAATATCGCGATGCGAAGACTTGGCGCCGTACTTTGGCGTCTCACTATTTTTAGTAATTTCTCACCGAAAACATTAAGGTTGAAATATCTGTTGTTGCTCCCTCGATCCTTAAAGCATTCGTTTGAGCTGTAGGGACGGGTCTCCGCACCCGGCCGCGGCTTGTGCCCACCCCGCCCCGAAAAGACCACCCCTGACGTCCTGTCCCCGTGGATCCCGGGTCTCAGCCCGGGATGACGGACACTACGGTGAAGAAGAGAGGTAGTATAACCGACCCCGGGATGACGAAAAAAGAGGGGCCGGGATGACGTACACTATGGTGATATATCGAAATGACACGTTATCGGAATGACGGAGAACGTGAAGTAATAACATGAGCAAGCAATGCTGCATGTTTTATGCGGCATTGCGGGAGCAAAAAGTTTTGCGGGGGATTCTCAAGGGGGCGCTTTTTCAAAAGCGCCCCCTTGAGCGACCCGAGACAATTACGAGATATGCGGTGCAACCAAAAAATTCAAAAAACGATTTAAATCGTTGCGTCGTCGTGTTACAATACTGACATGTCAGTTCAGTTGGAGCAGCAATGAAAGCGGACGAAAGAAAAAAACAGATACTCGACGCGGCGATTAAGGCGTTCGCCGAGTACGGGTACGAGCGAACGAGCATAGCGATCATCTGCGAAAAGGCGGGTATCGCCCGGCCGACTCTATATCAGTATTTCGACGACAAACGGTCGGTTTTCAGAGAGCTGCTCGAAGGATACCTGCTCGGAATGCACGAAAAAATACATGCGAAGCAGGCAATCGCCGTCGGCGGGAAAAAACTTTCGCGGCGTGAAATTCTGGATTCGTTTCATAGGGCGCTTTTCGAGGAGATTTCACAGAATCGGGACATTTTCATGATACTCATCAAGGAGGCGCGGGCGCGGAACGCGGAGACCGAGGATATAGTGAAAGGCATAATTAACGTTATAGTCGGCCAGTTTGTGGATGAAATGAAAATGGAGATTAAAAGAGGCGCGGTGAGCGACGAGGACCTCGAATTCGCGGCGGTTTACATGCTCGGGGGCACGATTCAGGCGATGGAGTATTACATATTCGACCGGGAAAAGGAAATGACGACCCGGAAATTCGCGGAGAAGATAACGACTATAGAATCGAAAATATTCGGCATCGGAGACGCGGTGCGGAAGAAGGGGAAATAAACCGGAATCCTTCGTTGTGATTCGGTGACAAAAAATTTTGCGCGGAACTGAACTGACATGTCAGTATTTAAATCGCCGCGGCGGAAATTTACAGGAGGCGCCCGTGATGAACGATGAATTTATCGAGAAGACCTACAGGATCGGTGAATTGGACGCGACGAAATCACTTTCGGCTCTGGAGGAGAATCTTGTAGGGATCCCCGGGGTGAAATTCGTGGACTTCGAGTTCCCGGCGGTCGTGCTTCATATAGATGTCGATCCCGGAGTTTTCAAGGACTCTGAGGCGATGTCGCTTTTGAGCCGCATGGGTTTCACGATAGAAGTTCAGCATAAGCCGGAGCGGGCGACGACCGTCCGTTCACTATCGGAGGTGTTTGAGGAATGTCTAAGAAAAATGAAGCTAACCGGAGATTGAACAAGTTGAACGTCGCCTCGGCGGCGGCGGTGTTCGGAACGGGGCTGGTCCTTTTTTTTGAATTTCACGTTGGAGACGGGGCATGGCGGGAATCGTTTCTTAACGTTCCGAAAACGGCGTGGTTGGACATGCACCGCGGGGTGGCCTTGATATTCCTCGCTGGAGCGGCGGCGCACATCGCGATGCACGGCAAGTATGCAAAAACAATTGCGCGCCGATGGGGCGGGGGCCTAAGCGCGAAGCTGAAGGCGAGATCGATCCGGCAGGTGTTTCTGTTCGAGGCGTCGGCGGTCGTGACCGGTACGGGCTTGTATTTATGGACGTTTCATCCGGGCGCCGGACTTTACGGCGAGGGAAATCACCACATTCTCGACGTGCACAATATTATAGGGCTGTTGATGTTCGTCGGAGTCACGGCGCACATCGCGGGGCGGTGGAGGCGGATTTTTTCCGCCGGCGCGAAGGCGGCCGCGGTAACGGCGCGCGCGGGAGGCGGCGACGTTTCATACATGAGAGGCGCGGCGATATTGTTTCACAATCCTTTCGGCCGCCACACGGCCACGAATCATGTGAGGGTGGATGTCGGCAAGTGCGATGCTTGCGGCGCATGTACGGCGGCTTGCGGGAACGATGTGCTGGAGTTAATAGACTTGAGAATTCACAAGCACGTGCATGTCAGCCGGCGGGAGAATTGCCGGGGCTGCAAGAAATGCGTCGCCGCGTGCACAAACGGCGCCTTCTCGCCCGTGCTTGGAACGGAATGTTCCGCGGCAAAATAAAACTCAATAAGTGAACATCACGAGCCCCAGCGGCTGGAGCTTCAGCTTCGCGGGCACAGGTTTGCCGTCTATCATGTCGGCAGTGATTTTCCATGCGTCTCGATGGTCGCCTATCTTGAGGGCGACGTCCTTGTCCAGAGCGTTGAAAACGTAGGCGACCCGTTTGCCTTTAATGGTCGCGTACCGGTATTCGACGCCGAGGACGTGGCGGCCTGAAGCATCCGTGACTTTCAGCCCGGGCGCGGGGGCGGCGTATTTAAGCACCATCGAGTGCAAATTTCGCGCCGCTTCCTCCCGCGCGGGCATCTTTTCGCTCGACAGGGATTTCATTTTATAAACACAGTTGTCGGTCTCGCCCCGGGACTCGCCGCATCCGAGCGCGTCCCATTCGGAAGCTTTTCTCTTCAGGGCTTTTTCGTTGAACCTGAAAACGTCGCCGATCGCGACGACCTTCCCGCCGCGTCTTATGAATTCGATCAGTTTCCCGTAGAGCGCGTCGCTGGTGTAAGCGTACTCGGGCACGAGCAGGAGCTTTACGCGTTTGGGGTCCGGTCCGGACTCGAGCATTTTGTCGGTGAGGAACCGCACCGCCTCTCCTTGATAAAGCGCTTGCTCGTAAGCGGAGTCCCATTTTTCCGAGAAGTCCCGCTGAAGGGTGCGCGAGGTTTGAGAATAGTAGATGTACATTCCTGAAGGAGCGTTCGAGAGGGCGGTGATAAACGGGGCGAGCCTGCGCGCGTCGAGAGTCGCGCGGGCCGCGGCGCCGGCGCAATTCGGACGTGAGAGGATGTTGTTGCCGAGCTGAAAACCGTCGCTTCGCTCCCACACCCAGATCGTGCTCGCGCCCATTCCGTGCAGGTATTGCAGCATCAGAGCGGCTCGTATGTATGAAGCCGGGTAGAAGTCGGGCGCGTCGTCTCTTATGATGTGGTTTTCGGAGTTCTGCACGGGCTTGCCCGGCTGCATCGATTTCAGGAAATCGAAGAACGCCGCGTTCTGCCTGTGGTTCAGCGCATAGCCGCCCGAGCCCGGATATCCGATGCTCGAATCGTTGCCGGAAATCTCGGTGATCTTCTCGAGCGATTCCCTGTCTATCCCCCACATCGCTTCGAAATGATCGAACATGTTGTCCATGAACTTGATGTGCACCGGCGTGCGTTTGTCCATGGTCCGTATGACGGATTTCATCCAATAGAAAAACTCCGTTCCGATTTTGTTGTGGAACGTCACCCAGTCGAGTCGCGCGGCGGAATTCAGGTTCAGGAAGTCCTCGCTGATTTTCACCGATTCGAAGGAGGCGTATTTTTTTCGCCATGCGCGGTTCAGGGCGGAAACGTCGCCGTATTTCTCGCTCAGGGCGAGCCTGAAGCGGCGTAGCGTTTCGTCGTTCTGCTCCATGAAAAGCGGCTCGTTGGCAAGAGTGTAGCTCTGAAGCGCCGGTTTATCCTTAACTTTCGGGATCAGCACCTGAAGGTATCTTCGCAGCACTCGCCGCGCGTCCGGGTCCGAGACGCAGTATTGTATGAACCCCTTGCCGCATTTTTTCAGTTCTGGGTACATCTTGAGCGCCCAGTCCGGGAAATAATGGGGCGATAGAAGTAGGTTCACCATCACGCCGTTTTGCGCGGCTCGGTCGAGCGTTTTTATCACATTGTTGTCGATGGAGTCCGTTCTAATGTCGTTCGATCCGGGGCCGGTGACGACCGACGACGGCCCGATCTCGATCTGAATCAGGTTGAAGCCGTAATCGGGGAATTTCGGGATGTCCGCGCGCACTTGGGAGAAGTGGCCGACGCCGCCGAACATCACCTGTTCGCCGCCCGCGAGGAACGCCCCGTCTCGTATCGAAATATTGCGAAGGGCAGGGCGGGGGACCGGCCGGTTCAGGCGCGGATTTGCGAGCAGGGCGCGCGCGTCCGAGATTGCCGCGCCGAGCGATTCGTCGAGGTAGCTTCGAGCGTAAGCGGCGCGCCCCGGACGTCCGTTTTTCTCGTCGTCCCGAGCGTAAACGATGAAGTCCCTCGCGAGCACGAGCGCGCTGCGCGCGTATGAGGAGTCGAGTTTGCGCGCGTCGATTTTCCTTATCAGCGCTTCGAGCGTTTTGATTTCTCCGTTCAGCGCGGTTTCCGTCGGATGAGTTTTCACCGGCCAACTAACGTCCGGCACTTCGGCCCGAGCCGGCCGCATGGAAGAAAACAGGATGATCGCGACCAGCGGGAATACGGCTACCATTGCGCTATCTCGTTTTGATGACTTATGTCTCATCGGTGACTCCGTTCCAATCCGGGTCCGCCGACAGAGCCGGCGAATCCTCGCAATCGTTTTACAGATTTTACACCAAGACGCCTCCGAAAAAACACCTTCCGCCGGATGACGCGGAAATGAAGGATAAAAGACGGTTGTCGGAGAAGAATATGATGAGGGAATTTGACGGACTTATTTGTTCGTTTCCTTCATAATGAGGCCCATTTGACCATAAAGATGGCCGCGCCATAAACCTGATAAAGGCACGGTAATTATGAGCCCGATAAAACACATCCATACGCCGATTTGTCCGATAAAATTGAATAAAAATATCATAAAAGAGGCGCCTAAACATTTCCATTTATTCTTGAAGATCATCGGTATCGTACGTCTGAAATGAAATATAGCCCAAGGATTTTCTTCAACCATAGCGATGGATAAAGAACTGCAGTAGTAAATGGCAAAAACAATTTCGAGAAGTAGAACTACAATATTTATTGGAACAGCCACCAATTGTCCGTTGTCTGTTCCGTTATTTGACAATAACGGGATTAACCAAGGAGAAATCAGCAGAAGAGTGATAGATAAGAAAATGAGAAAATAAAAAACCAAAGCGAAGAAATATTCAAGGCCTGACTTCAAGTCCTCTTCGAAATCGATGTCCGGCAGCGGCAGATCCTTGCCCTCGGAAGTCTGTTTTGCAATTTTCGCCACATAGCCCGTGCCCACGAAAAAACCTACTATGACGATTGAAAGGAGTCCTATACAAATGCATTTAGAAAACCAAGTTTCGTCTCGGAATGCGT
>JAKLIR010000241.1 GCA_022709505.1 bacterium
GAAGCCCACGGCTATCTTCATGCTGCCGCTGTTCTGCGTTTACATGCTCCTCACGCCCGGTGTGGAACCGAGGGGCATGGTCGCCCGGCTGTTCGTCTTCGGCATATTCACCTCTTTCATCGGCGGCGGCTGGTACATCCGCAACACTGTCATCTACGGCGACCCCATCGGCCACTCCGCCATCCTTAAAATCCTTCCGCACAATCCGCCCGATCTTCAAAATCCGAAGGTGCTCGCTTCGTGGCTGTCCTTCGTTTACGCGCACTTCTGGATGTTCAACAATTTCCTGCGAAACATGGTGATGAAATGCCCGCAATGGGCTTACGCCGCGTTCATCGCGTCGGGAGGCATCGCGGCGGCGGGACTGCTTCGCGCCAAACTTTTCGGCTTCCGGGAAATGTCCTCCCTCTCGAAAAAGGCATTCATACTCATGGCCGCCGGCATCGCGTTTTCGTTCGCGGGCCTCGTGTTTCAGAACACAAAACAATACGCCGCCGAGGGCCGCTATCTATACCCTACTCTCGTCCCCATATTCGTTCTTTTTTACGAGGGGCACAAAGGGCTGATGTCGAAAGACAATTTCCCGGCGTGGCGGGCCGCGTACATCGCCGGATTCACGATTATCAACCTATATTTCGTTTACAAGATTCTCATCCCCGCGCCCATGCCGCCCGTTTATCCGCCGTTCTGACGAATATCCCGTCCGCATCGTTTTCTTGATAATGTTAAAAAAAATCCCATTAGGGTTATAATAATTAGTTTGTGAGAGGATATATATATTGAAGGTAGGAGGCCGGAACACAGGATAATACTCACTTCCGGGACAACTCCGCAGAGGCTGAACAAATGGTATTCGATGCGATAAAGGGACTCTTTGACGAAAACAAACGGGTCGTGGCGAGACTCGAAAAGATTGTTGAAAAAGTGAACTCGTTTTCCGCCGAAATGGAACGGCTCGACGACGAAGCGCTGCGAGCGAAGACGGAATATTTCCGCGAGAGGCTTTCCAAGGGCGAGACGCTGGATCAAATTCTGCCGGAGGCGTTCGCGGTGGCGCGCGAGGCCGCGGACAGGCGCTGCGTGCCCGGCGGCATGTGGAGCGCGGTGTTCTGGGACAACGAGATCCTCCGCGACCGGATAAAAGATCCGGCCGTCATGGATGAAATCAGGAAAATAAAGAAACGGATCGAGGAAGGCGAAACCGCGGAGGCCATCATGCTCCCGGCTTCGTTCTACGACAAATTGCGCGCGATGAACATGAAGGGCGCCCGTATGCGGCCTTTCGACGTGCAAGTCATGGGCGGCATCGTTCTGCACGAGGGAAACATCGCGGAAATGAAGACCGGCGAAGGAAAGACCCTCGCCGCCACGCTCCCGGTCTATCTGAACGGCCTCTCCCGCGACGGAGTGCACGTTGTGACGGTGAACGACTACCTCGCCAAGCGCGACAGCCGCTGGATGGGCACGATCTACCGCTCGCTCGGCCTGACCGTCGGCGTGATCCAGCACGACATGGACCCCGACGAACGCAAAGAGGCCTACAACGCGGACATCACCTACGGCACGAACAACGAGTTCGGATTCGACTACCTGCGCGACAACATGGTCATCCGCCGCGAGGACATGGTTCAGCACGGCCACAACTTCGCCATAGTTGACGAGGTGGACAGCATACTCATCGACGAAGCTCGTACGCCTCTCATCATCTCGGGGCAGGCGGATCAGGACGTCAGCATCTATTACAGGGTCAATCAGGCCGTCCGCAAACTCGTGCAACACGAGAACCTCTTCGAGTTCGACGAAAAAGAACACTCAGCCAACCTCACCGAGGAGGGGCAGGTCTTCGTCGCCCGGCAGATCAACATGCCGGACCTCTTCGACTGGGGCCGCGAGTTCGACTTCTCGAACGCGACCGACAAGGACCACCAGAAACTCCAATACTACAACGAAATCATCAGCACGATCCAAAGCTCCATCAAGGCCTACACGCTCTACAAGCTCGACCGCGATTACATCGTGAAGGACGGGCAGGTTATCATCGTCGATGAATTCACGGGAAGACTCATGTTCGGCCGCCGCTACAGCGAAGGCCTGCATCAGGCGATTGAAGCAAAAGAGAGCGTAAAGATCGAACACGAAAGTCAAACACTCGCCACGATCACTTTCCAGAACTTCTTCCGAATGTACCAAAAACTCGGGGGCATGACGGGCACGGCGAAGACGGAGGAAGGCGAATTCTCGAAAATTTACGGGCTCGACGTCGTGGTGCTCCCGACCAACATGCCGATGGTCCGCAAAGACCTTCCGGACATGATCTACAAGAGCGAGAAGGCGAAATTCGACGCTGTCGTCGAGGAAATCCACAAGTGCCACAAGAAGGGGCAGCCCGTGCTCGTCGGCACGGTGTCGGTTGAAAAATCCGAACTCCTGAGCCGCATGTTGCTCAAGAAGGGCGTCACGCATAACGTATTGAACGCGAAGCACCACGAACGCGAAGCTGAGATAGTGTCCGAAGCCGGAAGGCGCGCGCAGGTGACGATCGCGACCAACATGGCCGGCCGCGGAACGGATATCGTGCTCGGAGACGGCGTGGCGGACCTCGGCGGCCTGCACATCATCGGCACCGAGCGCCATGAATCCCGCCGCATAGACAACCAGCTCCGAGGCCGTTCCGGCCGTCAGGGAGACCCCGGCTCGTCGCGCTTCTACCTCTCGCTCGAAGACGACCTCATGCGGCTATTCGGCTCCGACCGCATAAAGGGGCTCATGGACCGCGTCGGCTTCCGCGACGACGAACCCATCGAACACCCGTGGGTCACGAAATCCATCGAAAGCGCCCAGAGAAAAGTCGAGGGCCGCAACTTCGAAATCCGCAAACACGTCCTCGAATACGACGACGTCATGAACAAACAGCGCGAGACCGTTTACGAAATGCGGCAGTCCATCCTTTACGGCGAAGACACTCGCGAGCGCATTCTCGATTTCATCGAAAAACACATAGACTCCCTTCTCGACCGCTACTGCAACGCCGAGCTCGACAAGAAGGACTGGAACCTCGAAGCCCTCTACGAGGAAGTCTTCATCCTCCTATACAGGATGCCGTTCACGCTCAACGATCTGGCGGGAAAAACTCGGGAAAACCTCCGCGAAATGATTCTCGAACCGATCCACGGCCACTACGACTCGAAAGAAGAACGGCTCGGCTCGGAGAGCATGCGCGAACTCGAACGCGTCGTCCTGCTGCGCACGATCGACGAGAAATGGATCGACCATCTGTACGCGATGGACCACCTGAAGGAAGGCATAGGACTCCGCGCCTACGGACAGGTGAACCCGATAGTCGCCTACCAGAAGGAAGCATACGAAATGTTTTCCGACATGAAGGACGACATCCGGCGGACCGCCATTCGTCTGGTGCTGCTGCTCGAGGTCGTGCAACAGAGGCGGAGCGTCGTGAAGACCATGCAGGAGGAATCAGCGGATGAAAGCGGCGGCGGCGAGCCCCGTAAGGCATCCTCCTCCGTGAGAGCCTCGAAGGTTAAGAAGAAAGTCGGCCGCAACGACCCCTGCCCCTGCGGCAGCGGCAAGAAATACAAAAACTGCTGCATCGAAAAATAATCCCGCTTCCAACATCGATTCGGGAATGATTCGGAACAGGCCGGCCCCGGCTCGTTCCATGTTAATCGGAGATGATCATGATAGAGTCCACTGTGAAAGAAGACATCAGGCAAATACAGTCCAAACTGGACGAGATGCGGAGGTATCTTTGACGTCGGTAACCTGACCGCGGAAATCGAACGCCTTGAAAAAGAAATGGCCGAGAACGGTTTCTGGGACGACCGGGAACGTGCTCAGGCCGCTCTCTCGGAGCGTTCGAGAAAGAAGGAAACGCTCGACCGCTGGAACAAGGTTTCCAAACAGGTCGAGGACGCTGCCGCGATGGTCGAACTCGCCTTCGAGGAACAGGACGACGAAACCATAGCGGAACTCGACGCCGAAGTGAAGAAACTCGCCGGCGATGTCAAAGCCTACGAAGTCGAGATGCTTCTCTCCGGAGAGTACGACAGATACAACGCGATTTTTTCGATCCACGCCGGCGCGGGAGGCACCGAAGCGCAAGACTGGGCGGAAATGCTGCTCCGCATGTACCTTCGCTGGATGGAACGCCGGGGCTTCAGCGCTGAAATTGTTGATTCCATGCCCGGCGAGGAAGCCGGGATTAAAAGCGTGGTCGTCGAGGTGAAAGGCGCGAACGCATACGGCCTGCTCCGCGCCGAAAAAGGCATCCACCGCCTCGTCAGGATATCTCCCTTCGACGCCAACAAACGCCGCCACACCTCTTTCGCCTCGGCGGACGTCATCCCCGAAATAGAGGACGACGCGGACGTCGATCTCAACCCGGACGACCTGCGCATCGACACCTACCGCTCCAGCGGCGCCGGCGGCCAGCACGTGAACAAAACCAGCTCCGCCATCCGCATCACCCACATCCCCACCGGCCTCGTCGTTCAGTGCCAGAACGAACGTTCTCAGCATAAAAACAAGGAGAGCGCCATGCGCATTCTCCGCTCGCGGCTCTTCGAACTGCGCCTCAGGGAGCAAACCGAAAAAATGAGCGAAATTCAAGGAGAACTCAAAGACATCGCTTGGGGCAGCCAGATCCGCTCTTACGTTTTCCACCCCTACAACATGGTGAAAGACCTGCGAACCCGGCACGAAACCGGGAACATTCAGGCTGTTATGGACGGCGACCTCGACGATTTCATTCAAACCTACCTTCAATACGAGGCGGAGGAAAAGAACAAAACTCAGAACCAGCAATAAATTCAAGGTGCGAACATGTAAGTTTCCGCCCCTATAAGATATTAATAAGTAAAAAGGGTACAATATTATTAACCCACATTTTCACCAATGTGGGGTGAAATCGGAAAAAGAGATGAGATACAAAACGCATCGAGCGAGAACGAGGGAGCATACTGTTTCGTATGTGACCGAGTTCGAGTCGATGATGCAACACAGTAGATCGCACTTTTTGCGATTTCCCGAATTTTTCTGGTGAAAAATCCGGGTTAAGTGAGCATCCTTCAGAGGATGCGGCGGAATGACCGAAAGAAGAGTGAAAGAAATGAAAGCAAAGAGATTCGGAACGATAATCGCGGCGGCGGTGTTTTTGCTTCTCTCCGCCCTGCCCGCTTTCGCGGCGGACGATGAAACGGAAGCCAATCCGTCCGAAAGCCGGGAAACATACTCCGGCGCCGTGGTGGCCGACGCCATGAAGTCCGCGCTCAAAGCCGACATCGCACTCATAAACGGCGGCTCGATCGGATTCGCCGCCCTACCGGAAAAAATCGACGAGAAAACAGTCGCCGCCCTCGTCCCCTACAAGACCGATCCCGTGGTTCTCATCAAGCTAAAAGGTTCTTCCATCAAACAGATCCTCGAAAAAGCGTTCTCGCTTCTCCCGCGCAGGTCGTCTTCTTTCCTTCAGGTCGCCGGCGTCACTTTCACTATCGACCTCAACAAATCGTCCGGAAGCAGAATCTCGAATATAAAAATCGGCGACAAAGCGCTCGATCCGAAAGCAGACTATCTTACGGCCACCACCGAATTTTTAAGCACCGGCGGCGGCGGCCTCAGAGCTTTCACGGACGGAAAACCCGTGAGC
>JAKLIR010000242.1 GCA_022709505.1 bacterium
ATTCGGGGAAATTGAGAGAGACCGGATGGTCCGGCGCCTGCGACAAGCGAGCGACAATCCTCGCCGTCACCCCGGCGTCGAGTGCGGCCCAAGCCGCGATCTTCTGAAACTCTTCCGCGGAAACGAGTCCGGAACATGAGAAAGTGACAAGCGTTCCGCCCGCCGGCAGCAGGCGCATGGCGTGCATGTTCGCATCCTTGTACGCCCGCCCCGCCCTTTCGAGCGAGCCCTTGTCCGCCGCGAGCTTCGGAGGGTCGAGAATCACCAAGTCGAATTGTCTCTTTTCGGCAACAAACCCTCGCAAGGCCTCGAAAGCGTCGGCGCACACGCATCCTACGGCGTCCGCCTCGAAGCCGTTCAAAACAGCGTTCCGCCTCGCCGTTTCCAGCGCTTTTTCAGAGCTGTCTATCGATACCACCGACTCCGCGCCTCCGGCGAGCGCCGCCACTGAAAACGCTCCCGTGTAGCAGAAACAGTTCAGCGCTTTCACGCCCGCCGATATTTCCCTCACCACGCTCCTATTGATAGCTTGATCGAGGTAGAAACCCGTCTTGTGTCCCTTTCGCACGTCAACAAAGTATTTCAAACCGTTCTCGATTATCTCTATTTCCCCGGGCGGCGCCGCGCCTCTCATTACTCCGTTCGACGGAGCAAGCCCTTCGAGTTCTCGCGACTCCGCGTCCGACCGTTCATACACCGAACCGCATCCCGTTACGGTGCAAAGAGATTCCGCGATTTCTTTTTTGAACTTCTCCGCTCCGGCCGACAGAAACTGAGCCACAACAACATCCCCGTATCCATCCGCCACGAGTCCGGGCACGCCGTCGGCCTCCGAAAACACTATCCTTCCCGCCGTTGAAACACTCCATCCTCCGGATATATTCCTGCGCGCCGCCGCCGCGCGTACCCGGTCATCGAAAAATGAGCTGTCGATCTCTCCCGCCGGATCAAACGTCCAGATTCTTACCCTGATCTGGGACGACGGACTGAACGCCCCGAGCGCAAGAGCTTCTCCCGAAGACGACGTCAGCAGAACCGTATCTCCCGGTTCGGGCGCGCCTTCAACCCGCGCTATCGCTCCCGAAAACACCCAAGGATGCCTCCTTCGGATGGAGCGTTCCCTTCCGGGTTTCAGCGTGACTGTCGGATATTCGTTCTTCCTTTTCATTCGGGAAACAGCTTGCGGCCTCAATCAAACAAAACCGCGCGTCATATTTTAATTACAAATAAAATGCCCGGCCCATTTTCGGACCGGGCGCCGGTTTGTTCCGTGCTAATTCGTTTGTTTACTCTTTCTTTCTGGAAAGTTTCTCTTTCGCGCTCTCTATGGCGCTCGATGTCCGCTCCACAGCTTCTTCATAAGCTGAGGCCATCTTATCTTTGGCTTCTTCGATCGCCTCTTTTGATTTATCCATAAGCTCAGAAGCTTTTTCAGACACGTCTTGGAATCGGTCCTTGATTTTCTCTCTTGTCTCTTTGCCGGACTGCGGCGCGTAAAGAAGCGCGGTTATCGCACCCACAACCGTCCCCGCTCCGAAACCGATCAGCGCCGTTACCCACGGATTTCGCGTTTCTTTCTCCTTCACTTGGTTGTTTTGATATTCAGTCATGATTGACTCCTTTTAAAATAGTAGATATGAAATAGTAGTATAATTTTGCGTTTTTTGCGTGTCAAGAATATTAATCCCTATTTCAAGGCTGAATTCCAGCGGATTTTTTCTAATAAATCTCGCGCCCGAAAAACCCATGGATTATCTTGTTCTTGAATTTAATAAAGAATTCGAACAGGGTTTCACTTTATTCAACCCGTTCCGGTGGTTTTTATTATCTGTTGTTGAGGCCGGGGCGAAAAAGGCCGGTCTGGCCGCAAAATATTTTTTTTCTAAAAAGTGACATTTATCATAATTTAGGGTAATGTAAAATATGTTGTGTATATTGTTAGTAAAATTTGCCGTTTTTTGTTTTATTTAAAATTTGTTATGGCCGCAGCAAGCTTTAATAAGGATTTAGAGTCGATGAAGTTATTTTTTTCTCAAACTTTTATTTTTCAAAAATGAACATCAGGTGGCGATATGAAAGAAACACTGACAACAACAGATGTGGCGAAGCTTTTAGGCCTTCATGCAAATACGCTGAAAAACTGGGTCCGAGAAGGAAAGCTGCCTTCTTTCAGAACTCTCGGCGGGCATTATCGAATCAGAATCAACGAGCTTGTGAATTCGCTTAAAGAACACGGTATCCCAGTGCCGGATGAATTGAAAAAGCACAGCAAACACGTATTCGTCGTGCATCCTGAAAAAAACATCCGCGAAGAACTCATGAAGGAACTCAACAGCGTTGACGGAGTGGAGTCCGAGGAGTTTGAAAGCGGCGTTGATGCGCTTCTCGCCATGGGGTGCAGCATGCCGGACGTAGTGGTTTGGTACTGCGGGCACAACGATGTGGACCCGAAAGCGATGATAAAAGGGATTTCCTCAAAAAGCAGTCCTGCTCGAACAGGAATAATGATGATCAAGGATTTCGACGACGAGATACCCTCTGACAACATTGCCGATTCACCGGGAATACACCTGCTTTCACATAGCACGAGCGTTGTCGATATCGTAAAAAAAATACGCGAGTTTTGAATTCCGGTCTCGAAAACAGTGTTTTCAGGGCTCTGCAAAAACCTTCGTTTTCAACCCGAATCCTTCATCTGAATTCGGCGGGCTATCGACGAATTCGGGGTGCTTTTTCAGTCTTGAGTTTCACGCTTGTTCTCCGGGGCTTGGCTGATTTTTCACACTTTTCAATCTCTACCCTGACCCTGAGCAACTCCGCCACACTCCACGCTTGAGCGAAACAACCTCGCGGCTTGTGCGGAGAGTCACCGTCGAATATCTCCGAAATCGCGTTCAACCCGGCTTCCGAAAGATGCGCATCGAGTCCTGAAATCAAATCACGAGCGTACTTCAGAGTCGCCGCGTTCTTTCCCCTTGCCTTCCAAACCGCGAAAATAAAATGCCCGAGAGGCCACGGCCAGACAGTCCCCTGATGATAAGCTCCGTCCCTCTCCAAAACCCCTCCGGTGTAAGCGCCCTTATAAGCAGGGTCCGAAGGCGCAAGCGTGCGCAGCCCGTACGGCGTGAGGAGGTTCCTTTCGATCACGGTCAAAATACTTTCGGCTTTTTCGGGAGACAAGAGGTCGTCCCGCAGCGAAAGAGCGAAAACCTGATTGGGCCTTATCGCGGGATCCGGCCCGCTCGGGCGGATGACATCGTAAAGGCAGCCCCTTTCGGGGTTCCAGAACTTCTCTTCAAACTCCCGCCTGACAATCCCCGCAAGGTCCGCGTATCCCGAAGCCGGAGCGTCCAACACATCCGCCGCCCGAGCCATGGCGCACAATGCGTTGTACCATAACGCATTGATCTCCACCGGCTTGCCATCCCTCGGTGTGACCACCCAATCCCCGACCTTCGCGTCCATCCATGTCAACTGATCCCCCGGCCCCCCGGCCGATATCAGACAGTCGCCGTCCATGTAAATCCGATTTAAAGTTCCTCTTTGATACCCCTCTATTACCGCGGCCAGCGCCGGATAAATTCCTTTCAGAAAATCTATGTCGCGCGTCTCGCGAAACGTCTCGTCCGCGGCGATGACAAACCAAAGCGCGGCGTCAACGGTATTGTATGCGGGAAACTCCGCCCCATCCGGGAATCTGTTCGGTATGAGCCCGCGGTGTACGTGTCTCGCAAATGTCAGCAGTATTTCCTTGGCCACATCCGTGCGGCCGGTCGCGAGCGCAAGGCCGGGAAGCGAGATCATCGTGTCCCGACCCCAATCGGTGAACCACGGGTATCCCGCTATCACCGTCCTTCCCGCGTCGCCCCTTTTCACAATAAAAGTGTCCGCCGCCTGCACGAGCCTCTTCGTCGGATTTCCAGATTTCTCGAAACCCTTGAGCAAAGCGCGGCGCCGCGCGATCTCCATTTCCTTTTTCGCCTTGTACTCCGCCGCGAGCTCTTCCCGGGGCGGCGGCTCCCTCTCCTCTCCTATCGAGAATCGGAAAACCCACTCCTTGCAACCTTCCGGCGAGATAAACACGCCGGGGTTGAAGAGATCCTCTCTGAAATCGAGCCCGCGTTCTCTATCCACGGGATACTCGAAATCGAGGTACCAATCCGGAGCGGCGGAGAATTCGCCCGAACTCAACGAGATGCTGATTTTAGGAAGCCCGGCGTAGGGTTGCATCTCATAGACTCCGGGCGCGATTTCCCTGACTGTTTGATCGCAAAAGTCGTTCCGCGACGAAAGGTGATGATAATTCCTGAAAGCAAACAGCGGCCTTGCCTCCATCCTGACAACGGAGGCGGTCTTCCTCACCAACGCCCCGGAAGCCGCCACCAGCCTGTAGGCGATCCACACGGTGTTTGAATCGTACTGGAGTAAAACCGTCTTTTCCACCCGAGTCCCGCCGGCGAGAAAAATCCACCTCGGGAATGGGTCGAGGCTGAAAGACTTTATCAGATTGTATCCCAGCGGATGTATCGCGCCCGGATAGCAGTTCGTCGAAAGCTCGTAAACTCCCTTGCGGTTGATTAGCTTCTCTTCGATTTTCGAGAGAGTGACGAAACGGTCCACGGGTGGTTTGAGCGCGGCTGTCAGCAGTCCGTGATAACGCCTCGTGTTTGCGCCCGCGGCGGAAGAAGAGGCAAAGCCGCCGAGTCCGTTCGTCTCAAGCCATTCAAGGCTGAAAGCCCTTGCGGGGTCAACAAGATCGGCGCTGCTGAAACTCAACACGGGAGAACTCAAATCAACGGCCTCCGTAAAAACATGTTTCCCACCGCCGCAATGAAGCCGTCAAAGATTGTAAAAAATGCTCTTTCCCTTGAAAACCGCGGTGTCGCCGAGTTCCTGCTCTATGCGCAGCAACTGGTTGTATTTGCAGACCCTGTCCGTCCGAGAAGCAGACCCCGTCTTGATCTGTCCGGCGTTGGTCGCCACCACCACATCGGCTATGGTCGAATCCTCGGTCTCTCCCGATCTGTGGGAAACAACCGCCGTGTAGCCCGCGAGCTTCGCCATCTCTATCGCGTCGAGAGTCTCGGTGAGCGTGCCGATCTGGTTCAATTTGATCAGGACCGAGTTGGCGATGCCTTTCTCGATTCCTTCGGCTATGATTTTCGTGTTTGTGACAAAAAGATCGTCCCCGACTATCTGTATCTTGCCGCCGAGGCGGTCGGTGAGAACTTTCCAGCCCGCCCAGTCGCCCTCCGCGAGGCCGTCTTCGATCGACACGATCGGGTACTTGCCGACCCAGTCTTCATAGAAAGCAACCATCTGTTCGGAGCTTTTCTTGGTCTTTCCGCCGTCGAGAACGTACTTCCCTTTTTCGTATAGTTCGCTCGCGGCCGCGTCTATCGCGATTGCGATCTGTTTCCCTTTTTTGTAGCCCGCCTTTTCGATCGCCTCTATCAGCACTTCGACTGCTTCTTCATTCGATTTCAAGTTCGGCGCGAAACCGCCTTCGTCTCCGACCGAGGTCGCGTAGCCCCTGCCCTTGAGCACGTCCTTGAGGGCATGGAACGTTTCTACCCCCATCCTCAACGCTTCGGAAAAACTCGTCGCCCCAACCGGCATTATCATGAATTCCTGTATGTCCACGTTGTTGTCCGCGTGTTGCC
>JAKLIR010000243.1 GCA_022709505.1 bacterium
CTTTGTGCCGCCGAGGAGGATCGGAGCCTTCACGTCGTATTTTCCGGCTGCGAAAAGCTTGTCCGCGGCTTCGGGATAGAAGTAGCCGTCGATAACCGGCTGGAACGGGAAGCCGGACACGATCTCGGTGTCCGAGAGAAGGCCGATGACGGGTTTGACGATTTTTATGAATTCGAGAGCGTCGATTTTTCTGAGGCAGGCGGCGGCGGTCGCGATGTCCTTGCAGCCCAGCATTTCCGCCGCTTTCAAGCCTGTCGGCGCCTCGCTTTTGATCGTGCGGTTCATCATGATGACAGGCCCGCTCTGGACGATAGCCTTGTTGTAAAGTCCTTTTGTCATGGGAGACACCACGAGCAGCCCGATGCTTGCGCCTCCGGCGGACTGCCCGAAGATCGTTATGTTGTCCGGATCGCCGCCGAACGCCGCGATGTTTTTCTTCACCCATTTCAGCGCCGCAACTTGATCGAGCATTCCGTAGTTGCCGGAACGGCCTTTTTCGTCCTTCAACGCCGGATGCACCATGAAGCCGAACGGCCCGAGCCGGTAGTTGAGAGTGACGACGACGACTTTTCCGCGAGACGCGAGGTTCGTGCCTTCGTACCATTCTTGGCTGCCGGACCCCATCACGAACCCGCCTCCGTGCACGAACACCATCACCGGAAGCCGCTCGCTCGCGGATTCCACCGGATGCCAGACGTTCAGATAGAGGCAGTCCTCGTTGCCAACGGGAGTGCCGGACGGTTTCAGTCCCATAGGATATTGGGGACATTCGCCCCCGTATTTCTTCGCGTTGAGAGTTTCGCTCCATGCGACGGGCTCCACCGGCGCTTTGAACCGGAGTTCTCCAACCGGCGGTTTCGCGTATGGGATTCCTTTGTAGGCGCAGACTCCGGCCTTCTGCTTGAGCGTGCCGGATACCTTGCCTTTGTCGGTCGGGATATTCGTGCAATCCGCCGGGCCGTCCGCGCGCGCTAACGACCGCGAAAGAATCAGCGCCGACATACACAACAAAACAATCATAATTTTTTTCATTTTCCGTAAACCTCCGTATTAGAAATTCAATGAGTTCTTTTTTCGAGAGTTCTTGGAAATTATACTCATCCCGCGAAAAGTTCCAATAGGAAGTTTTCGAGAGGGGGAGGGTGTCGCCGGTGGAAATGCGTGCGACTGGAATATTCAGTAAAAGAGTGCGCAAGGGCGAAGAAAGAGTTAGTCGTCCGATTGTTTTAAAGTGGGGTAAAGTTATAATTCTAATATAAAACGCATCCCGTGGTGTTGGTTTGAGAGCCGCGATAAGCGGGTAACAGAACACTACAAGGGGGAGGCGATGAGTCATGACTGTGCTCTCGGTCGATGACAAAAACGATCTGGTGAAGGACTTAAGGAGCGGCGACGACAAGCGGCGCGAGTACGCTGTGAAAGTGCTTGCGCGGAATATGGATTCGGAGGAAGTCGCGCAGTTTCTGAGGCGCCTTCGACCGCAGGATTGGGAAGGAAAGATAAGCGCGTGCGCTCTTTTTGAGAAGCTCGCGGACGATCTCGCGGTGGAGAAGCTTAAGACGCTCGTTCTCGACTTCAACCCGAGAGTCCGGCAGACCGCCGCCCGCGCCCTTCAGAAGGTCGGGATCGAAAAACCTTTCGGCGACGACGAAGTCGCGGAGCTCGTCAGCTTCCTTTCGCATCCGAGCTGGTGGGTGAAAACAAAAACCATCAAAAGCCTCGAAGCCCTAAGAGACCCGCGTGCGCTCGAACCGATCAGCAGGCTTCTGCTCGACGAGGACGAATCCGTGCGGCAGGCGGCTGAAGAAGCTGTTGAAACACTCGGTAAAATAGCTTAATGAACATCATACAGGCGCTTCTACTCGGTCTCATCCAAGGGCTCACCGAATTTCTACCAGTCAGCAGTTCGGCGCATCTCGTTGTTTTCCAGAGTTTGTTCAAACTGCGCGAGCCGATGTTGTTCTTCGACGTCATGCTGCATCTTGGGACGCTGATGTCGGTTCTGATATTTTTCAGGGCGGACATATACCGGCTTGTTGGGGCGTTGGCGGGGCGTGCGCCGGCGGACGCGCGGCGTTGGCCGGGCTCGGTCGCGGACGGGCGCCGCGTGGCTTTGTGGGTGATTCTCGGCTCGGTTCCGGCAGGCATAGTGGGCGCTCTTTTCAATGACATTATCGAAAAGGCGTTCAGTTCTCCGGTGTTCACCGGGATCGCGCTTTTCGTGACGGGGACGATTCTCATAGGGGCGGACCGGGCGAGGCGGGGGTCGCGCGCGACGGCGGACCTCAGCGCGTTCGGCGCGCTGGCGGTGGGCGCGGCGCAGGCGCTCGCAATCCTGCCCGGAATATCTCGTTCCGGATCGACCATCAGCGCATCGATTTTCCTCGGACTCGACCGCAGGGAGGCCGCGCGGTTCTCTTTCTTCCTTGCGATCCCCGCCATTTTGGGGGCGGCGGTGTTCGAACTCAAGGATGCAATTGCCGCGGGCGTGACGGATGTCCCGCTTGTCGCGGCCGGAGCGGCGGTGGCCTTCGTCTCCGGGCTTTTGGCTCTGAAATGGCTGATTTCGGTCCTAACGAAAGGCCGGCTGATGTGGTTTTCGATCTACTGTTACGCGTTCGGAGCTTTTGCTATCGTTTCAGCAATTTTATTAAAATGAAAAAGATAAAAATGTCTCTCCTCATATTAATCGTCATGATGTTTTGCGCCGGATGCGGCGGCTCCGCGCCGGGAGCTTCGTATTCCGCGAGCGGGATGCCGGTCATCGATGTCCGGATATCCAATTCCGCGGGCGCCGATTTCACGGTCAAGGCAGAAGTCGCAACCACCGTGGAACAACACGCTTACGGGCTCATGAACCGCTCTTCGATGCCCGCCGACTCCGGGATGCTGTTCGTGTTCGACTCCGAAGATACTCTGTCTTTCTGGATGAAGGACACTCTGATTCCGCTCGACATGATTTTCGCGGACGCGGATAAAAAAATAGTTGATATCAACAGGAACGCCGCGCCTCTTTCCACAACGTCGTTCACCGCCGCCCGGCCCGCGAAGTACGTGCTCGAAGTGAACGGCGGATATTGCGACCGCAACGGAATCGGCATCGGAGACATGCTTTCGTTCTCAGGCTATTGACGCGCCGCCGCACGGATGTGCTTTCCGTTTTCCGACGATGGTTCATGATGGATCGAGAAAAATCAATCTCTGAAGCAATTTTGAGGACGTTTTCGGGCGCGGGGGTCTTTGTTTTGCTCGAAACCAATCTCGACGCCGGCGGCGGGCGGCGCAACTATCTTTTCGCCGACCCCGTCGAGGAGATAACGGCGGCCGATCCCGAAGAAGCGGTGCGTGCTTTCAAACGGATCGAGGAAGGCGTCGCGGCGGGGCTTCACGCGGCGGGTTTTTTCAGCTACGAACTTGGGTATTGCCTCGAAGATTCGCTGAAGCAACTAATAGGGGGCCGGGTCGGCCGAGTGATCGACGTAGGCTTGTACGAGGCGCCGCTTGTTTTCGACGCCGACCGGGCGTCGGGTCTCTCGGGCGCGTGCGGCGGATTCCATGTTTCCGAATTCACACTGAGCGAGACGTTCCCCGCTTATGAAAAAAAGATCGCGGAGATAAAGCGTGGAATCGAAGCTGGTGAAACGTATCAGATCAACTACACGTTCAAAGTTGATTTTCAGTTTTCAGGCGACCCGGCGGGGCTTTATCTGGCGTTGCGGGAGAAGCAGCCGACGTCGTATTCGGCGATCCTGCGGAGCGGAGGCGAGTGGGTGCTGTCGCTTTCGCCGGAACTGTTTTTCAGGATAGAGGGAGACCGGATTGAAACGCGGCCCATGAAGGGCACCGTGAGGCGCGGGGCGGATCCGGAAGAGGATTCGCGGCTCGCGGAGTTCCTTGCTTCAGACGAGAAGAACCGCGCCGAGAATCTGATGATAGTCGATCTGATCCGGAACGATCTCGGTCGGGTGGCGGTGGAAGGCTCGGTTGTAGCGCCGAGTCTGTTCGTGGTGGAGAAGTATGAAACGCTGTATCAGATGACGTCCGAAGTCCGCGCGCGTCTCTCGCCGGGTGTGGGCGTCGAGGAGATATTTCGAAGTATTTTCCCGTCGGGGTCGGTAACCGGCGCGCCAAAGATCAGCTCAATGAAAATCATCGGAGCGCTCGAAAACGGGCCGCGAGGAGTTTACACCGGGGCGATAGGTTTCATAGCGCCGCGGCGCGAGCGGGCTGTCTTCAACATAGCCATCCGTACGCTCGCCGTTTCGGGCGGGCGCGGCGAGATGGGGGTGGGCGGCGGCATTGTTTACGACTCGCAGCCGGAATCCGAATGGGACGAAGCGCTTCTGAAGGCGCGTTTTCTAACGTCGTGCGCGTCATCCACGGCGGCGGCGGCGTTCTCGCTTATCGAAACTCTGCTCTGGTCGGCGGGAGAAGGCTTTTTTCTTCTCGAACTTCACTTACAGCGCATGAGCGGCTCCGCCGCCGGGTTCGGGATAAGCTTCGATGCGAACGAAGCCGTGGCGGCGCTCGCGTCGGCTGTCGAGGAGCTTTCGCCGGAAGAGGGGCCGAGAAGGGTGCGGCTGCTGCTCGGCGCGGACGGGCGTTACAGCGCCGAGTCGCGCGAGTTTAAGCCTCTCGCGGGCGGACAGCGGTTCGAGGTGTCGCCGAAAACAGTTCTTTCCTCCGGCCCGTTCCTGAGACACAAAACGACGGTCAGGAATTTTTACGACAGGGAACACGCGGCGGCCGCGGCGCGCGGCTTGTTCGACATTGTTTTCATGAACGAGCGCGGCGAGATCACCGAAGGCGCGATATCGAATATCCTTGTTT
The DNA here is from genome assembly GCA_022709505.1 of bacterium. Lineage (GTDB taxonomy): Bacteria > UBP15 > UBA6099 > UBA6099 > UBA6099 > JAKLIR01. The sequence goes on from JAKLIR010000243.1 coordinate 4,831, forward strand.
TGATGGATGGGGAACTCTTGACGCCGCCTGTGGAGTGCGGTCTTCTTCCCGGCGTTTACAGGCGTCACTTGCTCGAAACAGGCGAGGCGATGGAGTCGAAACTTACTCCGGCGGATCTCGAACGAGCGGAAAAAATATACCTGTGCAACTCGGTCCGGGGCATGGTCGAAGTCACGGCCGGCGGCTCAAGGGGGCGCTTTTGAAAAAGCGCCCCCTTGAGAATCCCCCGCAAAACTTTTACTCTCGCAATGCCGCGAAAACCACGCGGCATTGCTCACTCAAGTTATTACCGAACATTCTCCGTCATTCCGAGGATGGCTATGCTGCTTCTTTTGCCAACCTTAGCGTATGTCATTTCGATATATCACCATAGCGTAAGTCATCCCGGATCTCCGTCCGGAATGACGAAAAGAGACGATTTGTGGCGTCTCGGACGTGAAACCTTGTGACCACGGAGCGCCGGGACGGGGATAAGGCCGCAATTCCGAACGCGTAGCGCGGAATTGCGGCGCGAGAAGTTTTGAAGAGGATTCCCAAGGGGAAACTTTTTCAAAAGTTTCCCCTTGGGTGGAGTTTCCCCTTGGGCCGCCGATTTCATTGAAATATAAACGACTGTTACATGGAAGCCGTGGTTATGGGACGGTGGAAGAGCTTCAGATATTGAACTGGACGCCGATGATTGCGCGGTCGGGTTCGGCGACGTGGGCGTGGAAGGTTACGAACACCGAGCCGTCGTCGAGGAGCAAGCCTTTCGGCTGCCCGCAGTCGGAGGAGATCGTCGAGTCGTACAAGAGCC
>JAKLIR010000244.1 GCA_022709505.1 bacterium
ACAGGAAGAGCAGCGCCGATCTCTTCAATATTCCCCTTATAATCTCTTTCTTCTCTATACCTCTTTCAACTCTGTTCGAGAATGAAAGGGTCAGCGCCACGCCCATGATGAACATGAAAAACGGGAAAATCATGTCGGCGAGAGTCAATCCGTGCCATTCGGCGTGCTCCAAAGGAGGGTACACGCACTTCCCCCCGTGATTGTTCACCATGATCATTCCAGCTATGGTGATCCCGCGAAAAACATCCAGTGAAGTCAGCCGCTCCCTTGCCGTCATCGTTTCTCTCCCATTTATCTTTTAAATGATTACAATAAGTTAATAAATATACTTTCAATATTTCTGATGACATGAAATATGTAATTTTTACTATGGTTTTTTCATATAAATTTGACAATGTGAAACGCTTTTAGTAAAGTATCAAAATATAATTTTTAATAAAGGAGATGTACAGAGATGATCGTGAAGATGAAGGCAATTATGGTCGCGGTAGCGGCGGTGATGGTGGTGAGCGGGACGGCGATGGCGTCGCAGGTTGGGCCGGTGAAGGTGTCGCTGATGAACCGTGTGGAGAGCCACAGCAAGATATCGGACTCGATGGGGCGGTTCAGCGGGGAGACGTTCGGGTACACGATGCTGAGTTTTTCGCGTGCGCTGACTAAGAAGGCGATCGGAAACATTTACTATCTGAACCAGTACAGTTTCGACGAGAGTGATTTCGTGACGCATATCGGCGGCCTGAATCTGGTGAGGGTGTTCAACGCGAACTGGATCGGGACGCTGGGGTACACGTATTCGAGCAAGCCGCAGAGGTCGATCATAGCGACGACGCTGCCGTTGGATACGCAGGACCGGTTTTCGTCGACGTTGATCTGGAACGTCAATCCGAAGTCGAAGGGGCTGAAGTGGAGCTCGACGACGGGGTACAGCACTGTGACGGATTTCGGGGAGCAGCAGACGATCAACGAGAAGATAGATGCGAATTTCCCGATATTCAATAAGAGGTGGAGCGGGAATCTGGGATACAACTACACGTACAGCTTGAGGAGCGACGAGCAGTTGACGAATCAGTTTTCGGGGAACCTGAGCTATCAGTTGTGCAAGGATATGAAGCTGACGTTCGGAGCGATGTTCATCGACAACACGTACAACGGGAATCAGGGTGACGATACGGTGGGGCGGATCACGCTGCTGACGTCGCTGAGGTGAGAGAGGAACGAGCATCGAGAGAGAACAAGGAAGTAAAACCAGAAATCGAGGAGGCGTAAGATGAGAAGAAGTAAGGTAATGATTGCAGTGATAATGGCGGTGGGAGTGATGATCTGCGGAGTGGCGCAGGCGGCGTCCGTGAAGGCGACGCTGGGAGGAGTGAAGGGAAGCGTGGAGGTGCAGAAGGCGGCCGGCGGCGGCTGGGAAGCCGGAGCCAACGGACTTTTGCTGGGAGAGGGAGCGGCCGTGAAGACGGGGCCGGGAGCGGAAGCAGTGCTGGCGTGGGGAGGGCACGCGGTGAAGATCGCGGCGCTGTCGCTGGTGAAGGTTGCGACGCTTACGGGGGACGACAAGGGCGGAAGCGTGAGCAAACTGTCGCTGGAGCAGGGGCGTGTGACCGCGCGGGTCGCGAAGCTGACGACGAAGGAATCGCAGTTCACGGTGAAGACGCCGACGGCGATAGCGGGAGTGCGCGGGACGGCGTTTGATTTTGCGATCAACCCGGCGAACAACGCGACGACGCTGGCGGTAGTGGAAGGATCGGTATCGCTCGCGGCGGGCGCCGCGGAGGTAGTGGTCGAGCAAGGCTTCGAGAGCGCGGTGGCGCCCGGAGAAGCGCCGTCGGAACCGATTGAGATCCCGGCGGAAAGGATGGAGGAGTTGAAGAGTTCGGTGACCGACCTGAAGGAAACGGCGGCGGCGGTGGAATCGGCCGCGCCCGCGGCGGCGGCGAAGGAAGAAGCGCCCGCGGCGCCGGCGGAGGTTGACGAAGCGAAAGTGATCGAAACCACACAGGACAACGCGGTGGAGCAGGACACGATCCAGAACGCGATCAACGAAGCCGCGCAGAACGTCTGTCCGGGGACGGGCGGATGCATAGAAGGGACGATCGAGCTTTTTAATTATTGATAAAAGAGAGAAGACAACGCGAATGACGAGGAGGTAGGAAAGAATATGAGAAAGATAAAAGCGGTAAAGATGATGGCGGCGGTCGTCCTGATGGGAGTAGCAGTGTTCGCGGCCGGCTGCGGCGGCGGCGGCTCCAACGCCGGCGGAAGCATGAAACTTAGACTCGAAGCGCCGCGAGTGGCGCTCGGAACGGCGGGCTCAGGAAGCGAGACAATCAGTGCGACGATCGATGTTCTGAGCTATAACGCGAGCGGTACTTCCACGGCGGTTGTTGAGACGACGAACCTGCCGAACATATTTTCAATGTCTTGGGACGAATCAACGTACAGTTCCTCGAGCGGGACGGAAACGATGCCGTCGAATCCGTCGTTTTTCATAGCGAACATTCCGCCGGCGAGCAACTACATAGTGAGAAGCGCCATAACTTATAGCGTGACATACACGCCATCCGCCGTGCGGACGGCGGCTCAGACGGCTACCGGCACGCAGACATATACCGGCACGTCGTATTACGGCGCGCTCGTTGACAGCGTAACGGCCGGCAACACGAGCAACGTCACGATAAACGCGACGTCAACGGTTATCGCTCTTGCGACTCTGAGATACGCGATAACTAAAAGCGCCGCGCTCGGCGATACTTCCGTTATCACCGACACTGTGAAAAGCAAGATAGCGGCTGTGGCTACTGCGGACAGCGAAGGCGTAAGTTATTGTATGTACGGGGCTTCGGTGGATAACAATTATTCGGATCCGTTCGTGGTGTCGGGTTGGTCGGCGGACTGCGTAACAGCTTTGGATGCGATCATTACGGCAGCGAACATTCCGAGCGGAACTTCGACCGGCGGCGGAAGCACCGGCGGCGGCGGGTCAACGACCCCGACTGTTCCCGATGTGAGCGGTACCTATATAGGCGTCAACGCGGGTGCGGATCAACTCGGAACGACGAATCAGGAATTCTACGCGATGAAGGACCAGATGGTTTGCAACACGCAGACGGCAACCTGCCAGCACACGGAGCTCGCGAACTCGGGTACTACGGACACGACGACGAGCACGACGGGTTATACGATCGACGCGAACAGGATTCTTTCATTCACGGAATATCCCAATATTCACGGGTACGTTTCTGAGGACGGAAGCATGATATTCATTACGAAAACGTCGCCCGGCTCCGAAGGAGAGCTTTTCTCAGAGTTGTATGTAAAGAAAGGTTCCGGAATGAGCGCGGCAAGTCTTTCGGGCGAATACATTATTCACAAAATGGGAGTCAAGATCAGCGAGCAGGATATGATGTGCTCGCAGCTTGATTCGGCAAGTTGTTCGGCTAACAGCGGATGCGGATGGACGGGCTCGCAGTGCAGAGCGACCTCCAATATTTCGGAGCCGGAGACGTCGAGAATGAACATCACCTTCGACGGCGCCGGGAATCTTACGTATAGCTATACGGCGCGGTCGAGCGCGAGCAGCCTCAATTCCGGTTCGGACACCTACACGGTCTCTTCGGACGGAACTGTTACAACAACAAATTCCGCGCTGTCCGGTGTGCTTTCGGCGAACGGAAACGTTTTCGTGCTTGTTGATACGTCCCCGAACGACGGTTTCATCGGGATAGCGGTAGGCGTTAAGAAGCCTACAGCCCCCATCGGAATGTCAGGCTCGTTCTACGTAACCAGTATGATTGTGGACTACACGGGCTCGACGGTGCCTTTCTCGGTCGACTCTGATTTCGGGTACACTACTCCGACTTCAGAAACCACCGGAACATATCAGGGCCTGTTCTGCTCTTACTCGCAAGAGTGCACGACTCCGGATCCGTACACGATGACTCCGGGCACGGACGGCACCTTCAGCGACGTCGAGCACGGTAGCGTGGGCGTGATGTCGCCTGACGGGAAATTTTTCATCATGACGGTGGCTCAGTCCGGCTGGACGAGCACAGTGAACGGCGAGATCGAATTGAGTTACGGAATAAGGTGATCAACTGTAGATAAGATCAAACTGAAAAGCCCCGCCGTTCGGCGGGGCTTTTTTATTTTTGTTTGCCATCGGAACCGGGTATCGATAACAACGGCCGGGTCTCCGCACCCGGCCGCCCCGAAAGATCACCCCTGACATCCTGTCCCCGCTGGATTCCGGATCTCGGTCCGGAATGACGAATTACTCGTTACGGAGCGAAGCACCGGAACGATGGCAAAACGTACAGTATAATCGATTCATGATGATTTCTAATCTGGATTGCGGCGATTCATAGTCGCTTAGTTCGGCCCGGATTCGGCGTGCTATTGACGAATCCGGGTTAAACGTGGATTCGGAACAGTTTCATAAGCGGGCCGGCCGCTCCGTGCAGAGCGGTATATTTCCAGCCGAGCGTCTGTTTGAAATCCTTAAGATAATCTTCGAACGTTCGGGACTGGAACTTCAGAACGCGCTGTGATTCGGTGGTATCGTACCAGTCGAGGTTGAAAGGTTGTTTCGAGAACTTGCTCCAGTCGGGTTCGGGGAATCCGAGCAAGTCGAAAGTTTTTTTAATCTGATCGCGGTAGAGCATCCTGCAAAGCGGGCCGCCGCCGAGGACGAAATTCTTGCCGAGCGCCTCGGGATTGTCCATGGAATTGATGAACGCCTCGGCCACATCATGTATGTGCACGAATTCGATCCTGTTCTCCGGAGGGATAATGCGCATCTGCTGGAACCCGCCCTTGCGGATGGTCAGATAGACGGCGGCGGCAAACCGCATGACCGTCCACGGGAGCCGGCTTTCGCGGACGACTTCCTCCGCGGCGGCTTTCGTCTCCGAATAGACGCAGGATGGATTGACCGGCTGATCCGCCGGGAGCGGCGGCGTGAGATGCGCGGTTATGCCGTAAACCGTCACCGAAGAGGAATATTTGAGAGAGACGGGCCGCCCCGCGCGAGCGCTTTCGTCCGCCGCCGCGCGCGCCACAGTGCGCGTGCCCTCCACGTTGACCTTCCTCGCGAGTCCGGGGTTCGCGTCCGTCGCTGGCGGCAGAACCGCCGCGAGGTGGAAAACATCGCTCACGCCCTTCATCGCGCTTTCCATGTCGCGCGGGTTCGTGATGTCGCCCCAAACCGTCTCTATGTTCGCTTCTCCGGGCGCGAAAACTCTCCGGTTGATAGGGGTCGGGAGATCGAACACGCGCACGCGCCACCCGTCCGCGGCGAAACGGCGGCACACATACGCCCCCACGCCGCCGGCGCCGCCGGTCACAAGCACGAGCCGCCCCTGCCTTTGTGCGTCCGAACTCATTTCGCGCCTCCTTCTTCACGAAGCGTCAACCCGAGCACTCCGAATACCAATGTGAAAACGCCCGACACCGCGAAAGTCGTCAGTACGAGCCAACTGCCGGGCTTCCCGATGTAGTAGCCGGGGCTGTTCACGAGCGCGTATAGCAGCATCCCGAGCCCCGCGAAATAAACACCTTTAGCCCATCGTTTCCCCGTGAGAAGCCCGATACCGCCGGCGCACATCACTATGCCGGTCAG
>JAKLIR010000245.1 GCA_022709505.1 bacterium
TTTCGGCGGTTTCGACTACCCTCTGCTCAGGGGGAAAGAAGCTGATATCAACCAGATGTCCGTTATGCTCGAAGGAGACACCAAGGCGTTCTATCTCGGAACCCACCGGACACTCTCCCTCGGGCTCAGATACGCGTTCGCGGACCGCGGAGAGGCGAGTCTTTCGATAGCCGACCTTGCGAGAACGAACACGATGGTTCTGAAAGGCGCTTACAATTTCTGATTCAGCCCGAATCCGCTTTTAAGTTGGCGAATCCGGGTTCAGACTGCCCCGCCCTTCCACACGGCAGGACGCGGCTCATTTCAAATCTTCGAGGATAGTTCGACATGAAAAAAGTTCTCCTCTCGCTTTTCGCGGTTATTACCGCGGTTACTTTCTCCTGCATCCCGGCGCAGGCGCACAAGGTGAAATCCTTCGGCGCAACAGCCGTGGCGTTCGAAACCGGCAGAGTGATGCAGGACAGCTCGGACCTCTATTTCGTGTCGCTCCAACCCCGCTTCAAGGTGGGCGCGCTCACACTCGGCGTGGAGTTCAATCAGTATATGGACGAAGACCTCAGCATGCGCGACGGCGGCAACGACTCCATCATACTCGGCATGGCCGAATACAAGCGCGGCGACAGACTCAAACTCTATTACGGCGAAATCGAGAACATCACTTTCGGCAGCGGCTTCATAGTCTCAAACTACAGGACGAACATAAAAGGCAACGTCCCTCTCAGCCGGCAAAAAGGACTGACCGTTGACATCGCAAACAAAGATTCATACGTGAAATTCTTCGGGACCAAAACAGACCTGTACGGCCTGCGCGGCGTTCACAAATTCGGCAGATTCACTCTCGGCTCCACCGTGGTTTCGGACTCCGACCCCGACTTCGAGATATTCGGGATCGACGGGGAAATGAGTTTCTGGAAGAACAGCGACGACATCAAACTCTACGGCGAACTGGCCGGGATCAAGGATTACGGCAGCGGATTCGCCGTAGGCGCCATGGCCTCTCCGCACAAGGACTTCGACGCGAAGATCGAAGTGAGAGACTACGATTCTGACTTCGCCCCCGGCATCGTTGACGAACACTACGAAGCGGCTAACGTCTTCAACAGACTGAATACCACCTCCGGCCGCATGTATGGCATCTTCTCATGCGTCGATCTCTTCAGCCAGAGGGACGTCTCCGCGAGCATCTCCTACGAACGCTACGAAGACATGAAACCCCGCGTCACCCTGAAAGCAAAAGCGAAAATCACAAGTAGAGTAAGGGGCGAACTTTTCATGGCGGAACAGAACTTCGTGCCTAAGAACGGTCTGGTCGCGGAGAACACGCTCGCCCGGGCCACGGCATACGTGAAATTCTCGCGCAAGGGCGAGTTGATACTCGATTACTATAAAGCCTACGACGACGTCCCCGCGAAGCTCGATTCGCTCACTTTTAAAGTGAAATATTCATTATTCTGAAAAAAATATTTCCTGAAATCACAGTAAAAACGGAAATAATATCTTTTCTTTTCCTTCCACGCACGAAATACCAATGCTTTGCATATTGTCCGTGACTATTCGTCGTGATAAACTCGATTGATTTTTCACTATGAATATAGCTCCCAAACCACGCCTTTCGGGTTCGGGCGCACGTTCACGGTGAAAACATCTGAAGCACGAACGTATTGATTCGAACAATACTTCACGGAGAGGAACAGCCATGAAAAAAATCGAAGGTATCGACAAGGTTCTAATTATCGGTTCAGGCCCGATCATCATCGGGCAAGCGTGCGAGTTCGACTATTCAGGGACGCAGGCATGCAAAGCGCTCAGGCAACTCGGGTATAAGATCGTACTGGTCAACTCAAACCCCGCCACGATCATGACCGACCCGAACATGGCGGATGTAACTTACGTGGAGCCTTTGAACATCGATATCCTCGAAAAAATAATCGCCAAGGAAAAGCCGGACGCCGTGCTTCCGAACCTCGGAGGCCAGACCGGCCTCAACCTGACGGCCGATCTTTACAAGCGCGGGATTTTGGATAAATACAACGTGCGGGTGATCGGCGTGCAAGCCGACGCGATAGAGCGTGGCGAGGACAGGGTAGAATTCAAGAACACTATGAACAAGCTCGGCGTCGAGATGCCGATCAGCGAAGCGACCACGAGCGTAGAAGGCGCGGAAGAGATCGCGGCTCGGCTCGGCTACCCCGTAGTGGTGCGGCCGGCTTACACGCTCGGCGGCACCGGCGGCGGCATCGCTTGGAACGTGGAGGAACTCCGCACGATCGCCTCCCGCGGCATTGCGGCGAGCCTTATCGGACAAGTCCTGATCGAGGAATCCGTGATCGGCTGGGAGGAACTCGAACTCGAAGTCGTTCGCGACGCAGCAAACAACAAGATAACGGTTTGTTTCATAGAGAACGTCGATGCGATGGGAGTCCACACGGGAGACAGCTACTGCGTGGCGCCCATGCTCACAATCTCGGAGGAGCTTCAGAAGCGGCTTCAGGATATTTCCTATAAAATCGTCGATGCGATCGGGGTGACCGGCGGCACGAACGTGCAGTTCGCACATGATCCGAAGACAGGCCGCGTGGTCGTGATCGAGATCAACCCACGCACCTCACGCTCGTCCGCTCTGGCGTCCAAGGCGACCGGGTTCCCGATCGCGCTCGTGTCCTCAAAGCTCGCGGGCGGTCTCGATCTTTCGGACATCCCCTACTGGCGCGACGGAACACTCGATAAATATTCTCCGTCCGGAGACTATGTGGTCGTAAAGTTCGCCCGGTGGGCGTTCGAAAAATTCCCCGGCGCGATCGACCGGCTCGGCACACAGATGCGCGCGGTCGGCGAGGTTATGAGCATAGGCAAAAACTATAAGGAAGCTTTCCAGAAGTCCATCCGGTCTCTCGAAATCGGCCGGTTCGGACTCGGTTTCGCCCGCAACTTCAACGACCTCCCCCTCGACGCCCTCAAAAAACTTCTCGTCGAACCCTCTTCCGAAAGACAGTTCGTCATGTACGAGGCGCTCCGCAAGGGAATGAGCGTCGAATCCCTTTATAAGATCACGCACATCAAACCGTGGTTCATAGAGGAAATGAAGGAACTCGTGGAGCTCGAGGAGGAAATCCTTTCCGCTTGCAAGATAGGCAAACTGTCGGACGCGCTCCTCGGCAAGGCGAAGCAATACGGTTTCGCCGATAAATATCTCGCGAAGATCACAAACCGCGCCGAAAAGGAAATACGGGAACAGCGGCTCGCCATGGGAATGAAACAGTGCTGGAACGCGGTGCCGGTGAGCGGAGCGGACGCGGCCTACTATTATTCCACATATAACGCGCCGGACACGGTGCCGGTCTCGGACAAGCGGAAGATCATGATAATCGGCGGAGGGCCGAACCGCATCGGGCAAGGAATCGAGTTCGACTACACGTGCGTCCACGCAGCGTTCACTCTGCGGGAACTCGGCTACGAGTCAATCATGGTGAACTGCAACCCGGAAACGGTTTCGACCGACTACGACACCGCGGACAAACTCTACTTCGAACCGATCACGGTCGAGGACGTCCTTTCCATATATGACAAAGAGAAACCCGAAGGGGCCATCGTGCAGTTCGGCGGCCAGACTCCTCTGAACATCGCTTCCGAGCTGAATGACGCGGGCGTGAAAATACTCGGAACGTCGGTGGAGAGCATAGACATCGCGGAAGACCGGAAACGCTTCGCGGCGGTCATTAAAAAACTCGAGATCCCGGAGCCTGAAAACGGCACTGCGACGTCGCTCGAAGAGGCGCTCGGAGTTGCGGCCCGAATAGGCTATCCCCTGCTCGTCAGGCCGTCCTACGTGCTCGGCGGGCGCGGCATGGAGATCGTGTACGACGAGGAAACCCTCCGCAAATACGTCTCGGCGGCGGTCGAAATTACTCCGACGAAACCCATGCTTATCGACAAGTTCCTCGAAGACGCGCTCGAATGCGAAGCGGACGCGATCTCGGACGGCGTCGATGTCTTCATACCCTCTATAATGGAACACATCGAAGCGGCCGGAATTCACTCAGGAGACAGCGCCTGCGTCATCCCGCCCGTGGAAATCCCGGACAAACACATCAAAACTCTTGAGGAGTTCACTTGCAAGCTCGCTAAAGAACTCAAAGTCGTCGGGCTCATGAACATCCAGTACGCGATTTATCAGGATAAAGTTTATATTCTCGAAGCGAACCCGAGGGCATCGCGGACCGTGCCGTTGGTCTCTAAAGTAACCGGCGTCTCCATGGCGCGGACGGCCACCGAGGTCATGCTCGGCCGCAAACTCGCCGACATGGACACCAAACCGCGCCGCTTCTCCCATTTCGGAGTGAAAGAGACCGTGTTCCCCTTCAACATGTTCCCGGAAGTCGATCCCGTGCTGGGGCCGGAAATGCGCTCCACCGGCGAAGTGCTCGGACTCGCGGACTCGTTCGACCTCGCGTTCTTTAAATCACAAGTCGCCGCGGGCTTCGCCCCGCCTCTCAGCGGCGCCGCTCTCATCACTGTCGCGGACGACGACAAAACACGCGTCCTTCCCGCCGCGAAGGACCTCCTTGACCTCGGCTTCAAAATCCTCGCGACCGAAAGCACGGCGCGGTTCCTCATGGAACACGGGATCGAATGCACTCCGATCCTTAAACTCCACGAGGGAAGACCTCACATCGTGGACGCAATGCACAACGGCGAAATAAAAATGGTCATCAATACTCCCATTGGAAAACGCAGCGTTTACGACGACAGCTACATAAGGAAAATGGCGATAAAATACAAAATCCCGTATTTCACGACGACCGCCGCGGGCAAGGCCGCCGTGCGCGGTATTCGCGCCGCGATGTCCGGCAAAATCACCGTGAAATCTCTTCAGGATTATCACAAGGATATCAAGTCTTAACCCACGTTTTTCACAAATGTGGGTTGAAATCGAAAATAGGGATGAGATACAAGACGCATCGAGCGAGAGGGAGCATACTGTTTAGTATGCGACCGAGTTCGAGCAGATGCGCCGCCGGGGTGAAATGCCGATAAGGCGTCCGTCACTTCTTTGCGCGCTTCACTTTGGCTTTAGGCTTTGATTTCTCCTCGGGAAGCATTCCGAGTTCGCTCAACTCTCCGCGTATCGCTTCGACGATGTCGGGAGAAAAAGTGTCGAACGTCTCTGTGAGCGTGTCCCTGCAAACACCCATCAGAGACAGAGCGGCCTTAAGCCCTTTGAGATAAGAGCTCCAGAACCTTCCGTGGCGGTATATACTGCTGAGTCTTACAACTTGTGACTGAAGTTTATCTATTCGTTTGAAATCCCTTTTCAGAGCGGCTTCGTACAGTTCGACGAAAAGCGCCGGCGCCACATTCGCGCCCCCCGGGATCGCGCCATCCGCGTGGAACAGCACGCACTCCGCTATCAGCGTTTCCACTCCCACGAATATCTTGAAGTCCTCTCTCCCCTTGAAATACTGAAGAAGGGACTGGAGATAGCTCATGTCCCCCTGACTGTCCTTCAGCCCGATGATCTTCGGATTGGCGCTCACCTTCACGATAACCTCAGGCGAGAGGCACACCTTCGTCAAATTGGGTATGTTGTAAAGAATTATCGGCAGCCCCGACT
>JAKLIR010000246.1 GCA_022709505.1 bacterium
GGCGGCGCGCCTGACCGTTTTCCACGTCTGGTATCCCCGGCCTGAATTTTCCAAGGCTTTTCTCGTTAACGATTGCACTCCCGTGTTGATCCTGTTGAATCCGTATTTTCTTAGTATTTCGATTTTTTCCGACGTCACTTGCGCTGGGTTGAATTCGAATGCCTTCTGGCCGTGCTCGAAGAATCTGAAGCCGCCGTGCAGCACACCGAGCAAGCGATCGAGTTGCGTGCCGGACAATATGCTGGGAGAGCCGCCGCCGATCCATAGATTCCTCACTGAAACCCGACTGAACGTATCGCTGAAGTATTCGATGTTATCGATCAGATAGTTGACGTACGATTCTATCTCATCGTTGCATGATGGAGTGCGAAAATGGAATATGCAGTACGAGCATCTTTTCTCGCAGAAAGGGATGTGGATGTAAAAGTTCAACAGTTGCGGCAATGCGCCTTTTGTTACGCCCCGCTCCCACCGGCTCCAATGTTTCTTTACTTCCGAGGCGTTGCAAGAAATATCTTTATTTCCCAATAGGAGATATGACGCATCAGCGCTTCCGGCGTACTTTTCGGAGAATTTCAGGATCGAGTCTAATTTTTCAGAATTCATAAATTCCCGATCATTTCACTTTATGTTCATCATTCGCCCGCCCGAGGTTCGGCTGGGATCGGCTTTTCTTTTGAGAATGTTTCTTTCAAGGTAATCGGTTAGAACATCCGCTATTAAAATGTGCCCCTTCGAATTGTAATGGCAGACATTATCCGAACTAATGGCGGAATAATTTTCAGGGTGTCCGAGCAACGAATCAAGCCGGACCGTCGTAATGCCTTTCCGCGCCGCCGATCTTTCCACATCGTCATATCTAAGAACGTAAGGAAGAGGAAAGCGGCCGCCTTTTTCGATATCCAAGCGGGGTGTCTGCATCGGCATCAGGATCATATAGAGAGGCGCATTATGCCCATCGCTGATTCTCTTCAGCGCAGACACGTTTTGCTCCCATCTCACCAGTTTACCATGCGCTATATGTTTGTCGGATTCTATGCGTTTCATTTGTCTGAACGCGAGCCACTGGTAAAAGCTTGACGTGTGAAACAACAGGTTGTTGAGAGATCGGGAAACAGGAAGAGATTCTATGGTCAAGTCGCCGTCGATCTCAACCACACTCTGGTTCCACAAGTACCCTTTGAAATATCTGTAACCCGAAAAATCGTCGTAAAAAAAGCCGACAATAACAGCCTTCACATTGAGATTGCGTGTAAAGAGTTCAAGAACCCAGCGTTCGTCGCGCGTTGAATAGCCGGGTGAAGACAGATTTAAAACTTCAATATCATAACCCCGCTTTTTCAGTTGTTGCCTGAGGAGGTATGAAAAAGTCTGTTCTTCATTATCAACACCGCTGCCGTATGTTATGGAGTCGCCTGTAATTAGAATTACCGGTTTATCGCCGATTTTGTTTATTTGTTTATCGATGTCATCGTAGAACCACAGTTCATCGCCATCGGGAGCGACCGTCTTAAATATGGTTCGATAATGGAATCCGTCGCCGTCATGACTGTAAGCGACTTTCTGGAATCGCGCGGCGACATAACCGTGAAAAAAAATCATCTGGAAAGAAAGCTCCAGTAAAAAAATGGCGAGGAAAAAACCGCTGACGATCAAAAAAATGTTTTTCAACACGATATTCCGCAACTCGAACGCGATTAACGCCGCAAACACCGCCGGAGCAGCCAAGCAGATTAACAAAACAATCACGAGTAATGGTTTTACAGACAGTGCTTTTAAAGTAAGCTTTTTTCTGAGGTCATTCCGATAAAGACTGAAGGAACCACCCACGCGAACCTTCGGAGTGTAAGTTTCTATCTTCGCATGGATATTTCCGTAGTTTATATGCCGTCGTTCATTGTCTTGGTTTTGGGTGCTTATAAAGAGTTTGGCGGGCGGAGCCTCGGCAAGGTCTTGTTTGAACCGGTAAACCTCCTTGCCGTCGATTCTCAAGACCGCAAGCCGCGTATCGTCCATTGATAAATCGATATGATGCGAGCGACCGGGCGCCGGAATCGTGCAACAAGCAACCTCTTTCTCCGGCGGATTCAGCGCTGAATCGCCGTATGCTCTTCTAATCTGTCCATTCGCATACCAAATAAACGACATCACGTAATGTTCGTTGTAAAATCCTATTATGACGCCTGCTCGATCAGCATGTCCGTCAACAAAAACCACATCGGCGTCGAACTCAGCGGACTTGATGTAGAATGCGTCGCGTGTACGTAGAACTAACGCCGAAGGGCCCGGATCAACCTCGGTTTTCAACCAGCCTTTTTCAAGGCGCATCGTACCTTTAGGATTCATAAAAACCGTTTCCCAGATTTTCGGCAACGAGGGCGTCTTGAAGGTTTCGTCGATTACTATTCGTCGCGATGGATAGTCTTTATTTAAAATGTCCTGTGCTTTTGAAAGATCGGATTTGGATAAAGCAATTCCACACAAGCAAAAATACACTATCACGGCAATCAAAAAACAGAATGTTTTTCTGCTTTTACGGTTCAATATTGTCAAAATCCCCGCCGATTCATGATTTATAATTAACACATTCAGATTTCAACGGCTTTCATCAAGACGAAGAGCGGCGCGCCCGTGAAGCCGTGGTCAAAAGTCTCAGGGCCGGATGTTTGTCGTATGGTGAGCCGCGGAGCCGGATATAATGACTCTCATTCCACCATCGCACCTTGAGAACCTTTGTTTTTTAAGAATATCAAATCTTGCATGATTGAACAACTCACACATGAACATTCCGGCGAACATTGTAAATCGATACGTCCGCACTCTATCCTCGTGTTTGATTCACATCCGCATAACGGTAATTTTGATCTCATTTTCCGAATGAAATGTTTTCAATAATGATTCTCCCCCTTATAAGTTGCTGGTAAATAAAAAAATGATTATAATGGTGGCACAAGCCGTCACAAACAATGAAAAATAGAATTAAGCCGTACTAAAGGCTGAGATGTGATGAGAACTCAGATAATCCATGTCCCCGCGAAAAGCGACAATCAAAAAGAGAATGCGCTTTTCTGCATGATCATGCCGGCGGGCTTGCTTGCGATGGCTGATTTACTTAAAAAAACCGGCAATTCCGTTCAGGTGGTTCACGCCGGAATGGAAACCGCCCTGCAACCTAAAAATGGAATTGAAAATATATTGGAAAGCTTCGAGCCTGATATCATAGCGATTTCAATGCATTGGCATCATCAAATGGCGGCTGTGCGGGATGTAATAAATAAAGCGAAAAAAATATCTTCAGGCTCACGGATCATTCTCGGAGGAATGACGGCGAGCTTTTTTTACCGCGAGATCATGCATGAGTGGAACAATGTGGACTTTGTGATTCGCGGAGACGGAGAGTTGCCGTTACTGGCGCTGGCAAAGGCTCTGGATGGTTCGGGCGATTTTTCCGGAGTGCCGAATTTTTCATATAGAAAAGACGGGCAGACAAGGCACAACGGTCTCACATATCAAGCGGATGATGCGATGCTGAACCGCTTGGATTTCTCGAATCTGGCATTGATGAGACGACCCAACACATACGGTGGATTGTACGGAGGAGCAATCGGGAGAAGCAATTCAAAGATGGAACCGGAAGACACCCGCAAATCCGAGAAAGACGGATATTTCTATCTTTGCTGCGGGCGGGGATGCTCCGCGGGTTGCGCATGGTGTGCGGGCTCAACGGTATCCCACATGCGAATGCACGGCCGGCGGAAACCGATTTTCAGACACGCCTCCCGAATCGCGGACGACATCCAGAAAGCCGCTTCCCACGGATATCACCGGTTTTACATCTGCTTCGACCCCCCCGGCCAAAGCTCTCCTTATATGGATATGATGCGCACTCTCCGCGACAGGAACCTCAGTGTGTCCTTGATCTTCGAGGCATACGGACAACCTCCCGACGATGAGTTCGTGCTTGAGTTTTCAAAAACATTCAGAAAAGAGCATAGCGCGATCACCCTTTCCCCCGACACTTCCGATGAAAAACTCAGGCAGTTTTACAAAGGGAAAGCGGCTATGACAAACAGTTCGATAGAGAAAACCCTCGCGAGATGTGCGAAACACGGAATAAAAACCGAGCTTTATTTCGCCCTTCTGCCGGGACAAAACTTTACAG
Source organism: bacterium (assembly GCA_022709505.1). Lineage (GTDB taxonomy): Bacteria > UBP15 > UBA6099 > UBA6099 > UBA6099 > JAKLIR01. Next base: position 4,163 of record JAKLIR010000246.1, read on the forward strand.
GACTGAAGAAGTCGCACGAATGGGCAAAGAGCCTATCGGAAAAATACGGCTGCAGTCTGGTTTTCATGCCTGTGGAGATGGAACCCGGAGCGCCATGGCACTTAAATCCCTCAAAATACGATGTTAAACCCCTATGCGTATCTTTCAATGATTTCTTGGAACGCTCGGCCGCACGCGACTTTTCACACCCACCTAAAGATCCGGGATATTTATTCTCTGGATTCGAAAGGCAGATAGACTATATACTATCTGAGGGGCTTGCTGCGCGCGATTATGTCACAAGCTGAATACAAAACACTGACGGCGTGGATGAGAAAACACTTCATGCCCGAATGCGCCGGCGGATGGGATTCCACCATCCGCATCCTTCTGAAGGAAGGCGAAGATTTCACGGTGGACGTAAAACACCGGAAACTTCACATCTCCAAAGGTCTTAATGGAGAACCGCTCGCGGAGATCCAAACCGATTTGCGGACATTGAGAAGTATTCTATCGGGAGACCTTCCTCTCGACATCGCAATCATGAACAACTCGATTTCTTCCGACAACATGGTGGAGACTTTTAAATTCGTGACCGTGTTCCGGCCCGTCATCAGACGCCGGGCGCGCGCGGCTCACGCTCTTACCGATAGTTCCGTCATCCGCGAAAGCCGCATTGGCCTGCTTTCGATACTCTCCGAATGGGGCGTGCGTGTCTCGAAAGACGCGGACACGACAGAGATAGTCAGGCGCTCCGGCCTCGGAACATCGGCTGAGATTTACTTAAAATCTCCTGACATACTTTTATCTTTAAATGCGGATCATGCAGGATTACACATAGAGGCGTCGGAGGAAATAAAATCCTCTCCGGCAGCATTAGTAATCGAATCGAGGATATTCCTGCGGATACTTCGCGGCGCACAAAATCTAATGATATCTCTCAATAATCGCGAGCTCGGCGCGGCCATACCGGACGCCTTTCCCACCGATATGCTCCGTTTGTTGCTGGACACGCAACCGACTGTGTCGAAGGTTTTCAGAAAACTTCTTAATGAACGTGAGTTGAAAAAATGAAAACTGCCGTGCAAGCGCCGGTCAAAGTTTCTCTCGGCGGACGATGTAAAAACCGGTGTCTCTTCTGTGAAAAGATCGTCTCGGAGAGCAAAGAGTCATTACGCATCGAGCAGATTCCCACGCCTCGAACCCGCACGGACAGACTTGTCATTTGGGGCCGTGAGCCCGCGCTCTTCGAAGGTCTGGCCCGGTTTGTGGAAAGTGCGGCCGCTCGCGGCTTTTCCAGCATCAGACTCGAGACATGCGGACAAGCACCGTCCTCCGCCATAGCCGACTTAAAGCGCGCCGGAGTAAATGAAATCTCCATCATGCTTCCCGCCCACACATCATCCCTCTACGGAAAGATAACAGGAAATCCCGGCGGGTTCGACAAATGCATCGCCTCT
>JAKLIR010000247.1 GCA_022709505.1 bacterium
GAACTTTTCAAGCCGCCACCGCGCGTCGATTCCTGCGTGGTCGCGCTTACCCCGAACCTGCTTAAATCGCGGGATGTGGCGGACCGCGCGGCGTTCGACCTCACCGTTAAAGGAGCGTTTGAACACCGCCGGAAAACATGTTATAATTCGCTCCGGATCAGCGTCGAAAAAGGGGCATGCGGGGCGCTTTTTCCTAAAAAAGAAGACATCGGCGTAGCACTCCGGGCCGCGTTCGAACAGGCGGGGATAAACCCGCTGGAAAGGCCCGAAAAAATGTCCTTGGAAGCGTTCATCGCGCTCTCGAACAGCATCGCCGAAATCCGCTCCCGATCATAATCTCCGAGGTATGCGATGAAAACCATTCTCGTCACCGGCGGCGCCGGCTTCATAGGTACGAACTTCGTCTATTTCATGCTGAAAAAATACGATGACCTGAAAATAATCAATCTCGACAAGCTCACCTACGCGGGCAACCTCGAAAACCTCGACCCGCTGAAGGGCGAAAAACGGCACGAATTCGTGAAAGGCGACATCTGCGACCGGGAACTGGTCGGAAAGCTCGTAAAGGGCTGCGACGCAATTGTGAACTTCGCCGCCGAAACACATGTCGATAGGTCGATCCTCAGCGCGGGTGAGTTCATCCAGACGGACGTGCAAGGCACTTTCTGCCTGCTCGAAGCCGCGCGCGAGGCGGGCATTCGACGCTTCGTCCAAATCTCCACCGACGAGGTTTACGGCGACGCCGGCGACAACCCGTCCTCCGAAACCGACCCTCTCATGCCGAGAAGCCCGTACGCCGCAAGCAAAACCGGCGCCGACAGGCTCGCCTTCTCTTATTTCACCACCTACGACCTGCCTGTCATTATCACTCGTTGCACAAACAACCTCGGCCCGTTCCAATATCCCGAAAAACTCATCCCTCTCTTCGTCACAAACGCCATCGACGACAAACAACTGCCCGTTTACGGCTCCGGCAAGAATACGAGGGACTGGATTTTCGTGGAAGACCATTGCGACGCGATAGATACGGTTCTGCACGCGGACGACAAGCATAACGGCGAAGTCTTCAACATCGGAGCGAACAAGGAGTTTTCGGTTCTCGAAATCACGAGCTTTATTTTGGATTACCTAAAAAAGCCGCAGTCGCTCATTAAGCACGTGGAGGATCGGCTCGGGCACGTCAAACGCCACGCTGTAACCACAGGGAAAATCAAAGACGCCCTCGGCTGGAAGTCAAAGACATCGTTCGACGACGCCATGGGCCGGACCGTGCAATGGTATCTGGACAATGAATCATGGTGGAGAAGGATAAAGGAAAAACAGGAAGATTATCAAAAATTCATGAAAGAATACTATAAGAACAGATAGAAACGGCGGCGCGGCTGATCCGCGGCCCGCAAACATATAATGCCAGAACAAAACCACAGAATAGCCGTTTTCGGATCGACCGGGATGCTCGGACATAAGCTTGTGGAAGCGTTGAATTCGGCCGGTTTCGAGGCGGTTCCAGTCCCCGAAGACAAAGTCGATATCAGGCGTCGGAACGACGTCGAAACCGCTGTTTCGGAAATCCGACCTTCGTTTGTCATCAATGCCGCCGCTTACACCGATGTTGACGGCTGCGAAAACAATAGCGATCTCGCGTTCGATGTGAACGCCGCCGGCGCGGGGAATATAGCTCGCTCGGCGGAAGACGCCGGCGCACCTAACCTGTTCATCAGCACGGACTACGTCTTCGACGGAAGAAAGAAAACCCCTTATGTGGAAACGGATTCTCCGAACCCGACGGGGATTTACGCGGAGTCGAAGTTCGAAGGCGAAAAAGCAGTCATGCGGGAAAGCGACCGATGGTTCATCATCCGCACTTCATGGCTCTTCGGGCCCGGCGGAAAGAATTTCGTAGATACGATCTCCAATCTTGCCGCCACCCGCGACTCGGTCAACGTAGTCAACGATCAGACCGGCTGCCCGACATATACCGCCCATCTCGCCGCCGGAGTTACGAGAATTCTCAAGATATACATCGAAAAAAACTACGGCGAAACAGGCATTTACCACCTTTGCGGCGCGGGAAGCTGCTCGTGGTTCGAATTCGCGAAAAAGATCAGCGATTTCACTCCCGGAGAGAAAAAAGCGAAAATTCTGCCCGTGAGTACTTCCGAATACGCCGACCTGATTAAGAAAAAAATGGCGCACAGACCATTTTATTCTGTTCTCTCAACAGATAAAGTCAAAAAGAACTACGGCCTCGTTCTTCCTCATTGGATCGATTCTCTTTCGGAATACCTTAACATCGACTGATATCTCTATTATCTGATTTAGAGTGTTTTGCTTCTTTGTGTAACGGCGTGATATTGCCGTTTTATTTTTCGGAGCGGTTTTCTCGATCCTAATGCTGTTTGTTTTTCGATTAATCTTGTTAAACATACATCGTGAACCTGCCGGACATGCTTCGTGTACATCCGAATATCAATCGTGAACATCATTTTTTGGGTCTGATCTTGGTGTTAGAACAATGTATATTGGGCGTTTTGGGCGAATTATGTTCGTCGATTTTAGCCCGGAACTGCTTTTCAGGTCATTGAAAAGGCTCTCAAATCCGCTCTTGTGCGCCCCCCCGCGTTGGATCAGACTTTTTCGGGGTGAAATCGGGTTGATATCGAGACCGAAACGAATATGTCACACGTTTGAGCTTAAACTTATACTCATTTTCAGGGATATTAGTGGTTTAAATCCGAAATAGATGGATTTCGGCGCATTGAATCGGTCTCTTATATTGTAAGTATTGCACATAAAAAAAGCGCTGCATTGTGGATATGTTAAAATAATGTTGAAAAACCATGCCTCGGTTTTCCTGAATTCCGGGCGCCTTCCTGCAATTTACATTTCGACTTTTGAGTTTTTTTGTCGGGGACACAGCTAAAACACGCGTTATTTTTGACCGTGTTTTTTGAAACGGACTTTTTACCGCGCTAAAAAAGACATAATAGACAAGCCGGAGGATTCTAATGTGAATGAATAAAGGAAGATATTGCCGTAAACAAGGAGTCAGAGATCCCTTGCATCGAGGGATCCGTTTTCTTCAGGCAAAGGAATATTTTTCTGTTTAAACGTCTTTTCAACTTCGCTTATAAGATCGTCAACGCCGAAAGGTTTCGTGATATAGCGCTTTGCCCCGGCGATGTAGGCGGCGAGTTTCGTTGAAAGTTCTCTTTCGATTGTCACCATTATTATCGGGATACTTTTTGTATCTTTAAAGTTTGAAATTCTTCTACAAACTTCGAGACCGTCCATCTCCCCTTTTTCGAATCTGATGTCGAGGAGTATCAGATCGGGTTTAATTTCGACCGCGGCCTTGAAACCGTCTTCTCCGGTCACCGCCGATTGGGTTTCGTAGCCCGCTTCTCCGAGAACGGCGCAAATCAGATCATTCATATCCTCGTCGTCTTCGACAACCAAAACTTTCTTCTTGCCGTTCAATTCATTTATTTTGAGGTCGTCTTTTGATTTATCAGCCATGAAAAAAACCCCAATCTCAAATTAGGATGTTACCATTCAGTTTAAAATTCCCATTTTGCAGTTATCTGAAACTGATATTTGGAAAAAGATGGCGTGGCTGTTAAACGGGCCGCGGAGAGGGCGCGAATGACATTTAACTAAAAATATGATAGGATTAATGAGAATATTTCTCAAGAGGCCGTTCGTTTAGGGAGGACTTCGACAGCGTGTTTATGGTGAATGTGACGAAGATCACGCGCTTGGAAGGTATGGATTCGGACATGAAGTTCCGGCGGCAGCCCGGTGTGCCGGAGGTTTGTAGGGCGAGCCGGCGCCCGGTGCGGAACATTCAGCCATCGGGGATTTGATAAAACTGATAGTCGAGCGGGCATGAAGAAAGCGATATTTTTAATCCTCTGTTGTGTCGTTGCGGCGGGCGTGTTCGGCGTCCGGGCCGCCGCGGACGCGACTTTTCAGGATAAATTGCGCAACCGGGAAGAGGGTTTTGTGTTTCTCAACGCCGGTGCGCCGATCGGATACATGGTAACCGCCTTCACCGAGGAACGGGCCGATTTCGACAGTGGAGATCAGGAAGCGTTCCGGGTGGAAAGCGAGTTGATATTGTGGTCAGTGGGCAGAAAAGGCGGCGAGCAGGCGCAGCGTTTCAAGACTAACGAAGTGATAGGGCCGGACCTGCGGCTGAAGCGGTTCGCCACGATCATGAACATAGGTTCGTATGACATGCGCATGACAGGCGCATTGCAGGGAGAGAAACTGACGTATCAGGTGGTGCAGAATGGGCGTAAGAAGCAGACGATCACGGCGAAGGCGCCCGAAGGATGTATTCCGGTGAGCGTGTTGCCGATATATCTGTCCGGATTCGACCCTAACGACGGGAAGGCGCTAACGATCTGCACGATAGAGTATCAGGCGGGGAGCGTGGCGGTGGGGCGGGCGATGGTGGGAGCGCCCGTGAGGGCGGATCCGCCGGAGGGAGCGTCGGCGTCGTACGTGTTCCGCTATCAGGTTCGCGGCGCGGGGTTCGACGGCACGATCACGACCGATCCGGACGGCTATTTATTAGAGGAAGTTCAACCGAAGCTCGGCCTCACCGCCCGGCGCATTACCGACAATGAAATGGCCTCTCTCGACCGGCTGCGCGGCTGGGACCCCACAAGATCGAGCGTGCTGCCCGCGAACATGATGATCGCCCGGCCGGACGCTCTGTCGTACATGAAAATCCAGCTCGTCTGGAGCGGCGTGCCGGTCGCGAAACTCTCTTTTTCAAGCGATATCCAGAAACCAAGCGGCTTGATAAACAAAAAAGGCTGGAACCGTGTCGACCTGATAATCAAACATCAACCGGCGGCAAGAAACGCCGCTTCCGCCGCCGCTCCCGCGAAGGCCAACCCGAACCTCGCCGTATATCTCGGCGCCGACGACACTATTAAGGCGGACGATCCGCTCGTGCGGGCATGGGCGAGGTCGATAACCGAAGGCGCGGCAGGGCCTGAAGAAGCGGCGACATTGATCGAGGACTGGATTTACAAAGAAATCGAGCCCGACCCGGCGAGCTGGAACAGTGCGACCACCGCTTCGGACGTGCTTCGACTTAGGCGCGGAACGGCGAAACACAAGGCGATCCTTTTCGCCGCGATGGCGCGCTCCATCGGCATCCCGACCAAGATCGTCGCCGGAAAAGCCTACAGTTTCGGCACGTTCGTAACCCATTACTGGAACGAGCTCCACGTGTCGAACTCATGGCGCACATACGACGCTTCGGACCCTTACCCCGAGGAGCCGCCCGTCATCGTGAAAATCGCCGAGTCCGCCGGCGCCGCCGCTTTCAACTCCATCTTCCCGGCGATGGACAACGGTCTGTTCATCACCATCAAAGACATCGGCGGTTGATCCCCATTACGTCATCCGGCGACATGCTGTTTTTCTCGCGCCGCCTTTCGGGCGTGGAACTTTGCGGCTGCGGAAGCGGCCTATCCATGCCTTCCGGCGCGGAGCACAGGGACGAGTATATGCTTATCCGGGGGCGCGGGCGTCCCGTCCGCTCAAGGGAACCCTTTGAGAAGGGTTCTCTTAAGATTCCT
>JAKLIR010000248.1 GCA_022709505.1 bacterium
AATACGAACAAAGATTCTGATTCCCGAAGGAGACGTTTTATTTTCCTATCGGGACTTCGATCGGTTTCACATTTCCCGATGAGGCGGCCGATGTCTGAAAGAGAAGGAATAGCACCGGCGACATGCGAGCTTTGCGGCGCTGATTTTCAGATGGGGCCGCACAACAAGTGCCGGATCTGCGGCGCTATCTGCTGCCGCGACTGCTTGAAAATATCCTATTCAAGAAATCCCGACGGCGCACACGTCATCAGAAACGTCGAATGTTACCATTGCCACTACGAAAAAGCGCCGAAAGCATAGCAATCCGAAATAATTCCAACACATTGATCCTGAATCCGTCATTTAGATTCGGGAGCAATGATTCAGAGCGGATGAAATGCAAGGCGGAAGGAGCATCTTGGCTGTGAGCGTACCGGGATGTACGTGAACGACAAAATGCGACGACAACGAAGCAGTTCGCCGCTATGTACATTGCACCGGATTCGGCGCACTATTGACGAATCCGGGTTGATTTTACTTCGATGGGCCGGCGTACATGCGCCGTCAATGATCCGGTAGGCTTCCCGAAACGCCGAGACTCGTTGACGCTCCCGGGGTCGAGCCTTGAACCGAAAATTTGCGGATGGCCGACGCGCCGTTCGCGGTGTCGGTGAACACAACCGAGTCCCCTGTTGCGTTCCATCTCGGAGAGAGATAATAGTTGGCGCCGGTAGTCACGGCCGAGGGCGCGGATGTCAGAGTGTTCATAAGAAATATGTTACTACAAATTCCGGATGGCGGATTTTGGCCTTGAGTCGCGCCGCCGCAAGGCCTGTCGAACTGAAAGACGACCTTGTTCGCGGCTGAAACATCAATACTTCTCACCGAGCACGCGTTCCCACCGCTCGGGCAATCGGAGAGTCCGGCGGCCTCCGGGTCGAAAGCGAGAACGGGCGTCCCAACAGGGTTCGCGGTCACTTTCCACAGCGAGGCATAGCCCGCCGTTCCGGCGCCGCCCGAAGCTGCCCGGTATGATACGAACATGAGTTCGTTTCCGCCGCCGGTCCATGCCGGGTAGTCGTCTCTCGAAGCGTGGGTTGTTATCCGAGTCGCCGTGCCGCCCGTCGTTGGTGCGGTATAGACGTCATATTGTCCGGGCGCGTCTGAAGCGAAAGCAAGCTTGGAGCCGTCCCCGGACCACGAAAGCGATCTGAAATTCACGCCCGCGGCGGAGGCCACCTGAACCGCGTCGCCGCCCGAACAGGTCGTATTGTATATCGATCTCGTCACCCCGTCGTCGCGAACAAACGCGATATGAGTGGAGTCGGGACTCAGAGCCGCCGTGGTCTGCTGAATTCCCGGAAGATCGTCGTAAACCACTCGCGCGGAGTTCGGGATCGCCGGATCCGCCGAGAAAACACGTTTCGCTCCGGACCTCACATCGTCCCCTATGAAAATCACCTTGCAAGCGGACTTGTTATCGTAGTAAACGTTCCTGATTATCTGGTAGTGAAGAGTAGTTCCGCGCCACGAATCAACCGTTATGGACGTGGGGTTCGAAGAAATCGCGATTCCGGATCGGGAAAAGTTTCCAGCGGAATCCACGGCGACTGAGACTCCGTTCACGAAAACCTGTGCGTCTGTCGCCGTGCGGCCCGTCACGGTAAGTCCGTTCTGGTTGTAAATCTGTCCGTCGTAAAGAGGGTTGCTTACGGAGATGAAGAAATCACCAGTCTGAACCGGAGGTTGAACCGGATTTGTTGTCGTTCCGCCCCCGCCGCCCCCGCCGCCGCAGCCGGCGGATGTTAAAACGAATATCACCGCCGCCGCGGTGACGTATCCGCGGAATTTTCGTAAGATGCTTTTCACTGTTGAATCCTTTTTTTAGCTATTTCATCGAGCGCCTTTGCCGAGGAGAGTATCCCTTCGAGTTGCGCGAGAGGAACCATGTTCGGGCCGTCCGAGAGCGCCTCGTCCGGATCCGGGTGCGTTTCGATGAAAAGCGCGTCTATTCCAACCGCGATGCCTGCGCGGATCAGAGGCTCGACAAACTCGCGTTGCCCTCCACTCGATGTTCCGGCGCCGCCCGGAAGTTGCACGCTGTGGGTGGCGTCGAAGCACACGGGATATCCCATGCTCCTGATTATCGGGATGGATTTGAAATCCACCACGAGATTATTGTATCCGAACGTCGAACCGCGCTCGGTGATTATGACCTTGCGGTTGCCGGCGCTCGTGCATTTATCGATTATGTTCCTCACGTCCCATGGCGCGAGAAACTGCCCCTTCTTCACGTTCACCGGTTTGCCGGTCTTCGCAGCGGCGACTATCAGATCCGTCTGCCTGCAAAGAAACGCCGGTATCTGAAGGATGTCCACGACCGGCGCTATCTTTTCAATCTCCTGCGGCGTGTGTACATCGGTCGTGACCGGTATCCCGAGCTCTTTCGCGACCCGTTCGAGCAATCGCTTGCCGGCTTGTATCCCGACGCCGCGATATGAGTTTATGGACGATCTGTTCGCCTTATCGTAGGACGCCTTGAAAATGAGGGGCACGCCGACTCTCCGGCATATCTCGGCAAGAGACGCGGCTATCTCAAAACTGCTCTTTTCGTCCTCTATCACGCACGGCCCGGAGATAAGCACGAACGGGCTACCCGCGCCTATGCTCAAACCTCTCACATCGATGCCGACCATCCCCGAAGTTTCCCTCCAAGATACACCTTCTGATAATCGCACATATTATAGCACAGAGACGATACGTTCAGGTCATGCCCTGTTTTTCCGGCGGCGGTTCATCTCAGGTTTAATATCGGCTCTATATATTCCAGCCCGGAAACCACTTGCGTCTTCACCAGAAGCGACGCCCATCGGCACCGCGGTTTGAAGTGCGCCGGTAATCGCGTCGCGTCCTTTTCGGTAGTCAGAATTATTTCCATTTTATTTTTGATCGCAACATCCTCGACCGCCGTAAGGTCGCCGTCCCCGAAAGGATGGTGATCCGTGAAACGGACGGACTGCCGTTCGAGCCCGGTCAGCGATTCGACCAACGCCTCGAACGACTCCGGATTGCCGACCCCGCTCACGCACAATGCTTTCACGCCTTTGAGCTCGTCAGGTTTCGGGGCTTCCGTCCCTCCGTACAACGCCTTAAGCCCCACCGGTTCGTATCGCGATTCCACGATCGGAACCCCTTTGTGTTTTTCCGTCAGCTCGGCCTTTATGCGCTCCCGTTCCACCGCTGAAACGCATTCGATCTTCGTTAGCCAGAACATGTTTGCGCGCGCGAGGTTCTCCACGGGCTCCCTTAACAGCCCGGCGGGAAAAAGTTTTCCGAAGCCGAAAGGATTTACGGCGTCGATCACGACTATGTCCGAATCGCGAGCGAGTGTGATGAATTGAAAACCGTCGTCGAGGATCACGAAGTCGCATCCGTACCGTTGCACGAGAGTGCGCCCGCCGCGCGCCCGGTCGGCGTCGATCGCCACCGCGATATCCACTCCCGAATTGAGGAACATCACCGGTTCGTCGCCGCACGTGTGCCATGTGCTCACTTCTGTTCCGGACTCGATGACGACTGTGCCCTCGCCCTCCCTTCCGTACCCGCGAGTGGCGATCCCGACCTTCCTGCCGCGCGCCGCCAGTTCAGTTGCCAGATAGCGACATATCGGCGTCTTTCCCGTCCCGCCGAGAGTTATGTTCCCAACGCTCGCCACCGGAGCGCCTATCTTTTCCGGTTCGATGCGGCCGAGGCGGGCCATCCTTCTCGAGGCCTCGAATCCATAGATCGAAGACAGCACGCCGAGAGCCGCCCGCGTCGCGGCGGCCTTCACGCCCCTTCGCTCCCCGGACATAACCGGATACAGTTTCGAACCTTTTCGTTTGTCTATAATCATTTTGCGTATTTAAGGATCATCCCGCATGCTCGCTCCGTCGAACCCGCGTTGGCAAGCACCACTTCGAGCGCCCGCCTGTCCGTCTCGGTCCTTTGCCGTTCGTCGTCGAGGTAGCGCGCCGCCCGCTCCGCGAATTCGGCGGCATCTCTCACGGGAATGCCCCCTCCTCCGTCTTCGAGCGCCTTCACGCTTGCGGTGAAGTTCATGGTATAAGGCCCGTAGAAAACCGCCTTGCCGCCCGCCGCCGGTTCGAGCACGTTGTGCCCGCCTCTTTCGATCAAACTGCCGCCCACGAAACAGACCGTGGAAAATGAATAAAGATATCGCAGTTCCCCTATAGTGTCGAGAATAACGACAGCCCCGGGCGCTACGACCGTATCCGGGCCGATTTCTGAGCGCAACACCGGCGTAAACCCTGCCTTTTCCACGATTGCAAACACCTCGCGGGCGCGCTCGATGTGGCGCGGCGCAATAACGAGCCTAAGGCGTCTCCCCGCTCCGGCGGCTATTTGTTTATAAACATCAAGGATGATTTCCTCTTCGCCCGGATGCGTGCTTCCGGCAATGAATATCGGCATTTCCTCCGGCTTGAAAATCCGCTTCAGCCCGGCCGCGCGCTCTTCGTCGAGCGTGGAAAAACCGCTGTCGTATTTCACGTTTCCTATCAGACTCGTCCGATCCTTCCTCGCGCCGAGAGCGAGTATGCGTTCCACATCTCTCTGCGTCTGCATGCCCGCCTCGCTCAATTTTGAAAAGACGAAGCCATAAAGTTTTTTCACAAAACCGCCTGCCGCCGCCATGCGGTCGGACACCCTCCCGTTCAGCAACAGCACGGGTATCCCGCGGCCGGTGCACGTAGATATCAAATTCGGCCATAGCTCTGTTTCCATCAGCACGACCACCGCCGGGTTCACCGCTCTCACGGCCCGCCTCACCACCCACGCGAAGTCGAACGGAAAAAAAAGCACCGTCACCTTGTCCCCGAGTGATTTCCCGATTATTTCCCGGCCGCCCTTGGTCGTGGTCGTCATCACAATCTGGACATCAGGCGCTTTTTCGAGCAATTTTGAAACTATAGTGATCGCCCCGACGGCTTCTCCGACCGAAACGGCGTGTATCCACAGCGTCCGGCCGCCGGACGGGCCGCGCGACTTGCCGTAATATCCTAAACGCTCCTTCAGCGTGCCGGTATATTTATGATCGGTGAATGATTTTATAAGGAAATAGATTAATAAAAGGGGATAAACAGCAGTTAAGACAACATTGTATATAATGAACTCGGGCAAAACCCGACCTCTCCAGCGTTATTCCGGCGACGGGTTCCTAACCCGCGCTCATGTTCCCTGAAAACACGGTTAGAAGTGTACCGGATAAGCAATTTTGTGTAAAGAGAAAGCGCCCGCCGCGCGCGCGAAGACCGCGAAGGAAACACATCGACAGCGCCCGTTTTCGCGATGTAAAAAAATGCGCTTAACAAGACTGTAACTTTCCCCAAAAATGCGCTTTTTTCATAGTTGACTTTTGAATACCCCTCCGTTATAATCCAATCGCTTATTGCGGGATCGTCTAACGGTAGGACAGCTGACTCTGGATCAGCCGGTCTAGGTTCGAATCCTGGTCCCGCAGCTGTTCTGGCCCCTTCGTCTAGCGGCCCAGGACGTCGGATTCTCAGTCCGAAAACAGGGGTTCGATTCCCCTAGGGGCTATTTTGAAGACTAAAAAAAAC
>JAKLIR010000249.1 GCA_022709505.1 bacterium
ATCGATGTGGGTTGAAATCGGAAAAAGAGAGGGGATACAAGGCGCATCGAGGGAGAACGAGCGAGCATACTGTTTCGTACGTGACCGAGTTCGAGCCGATGATGCAACACAGTAGATCGCTCTTTTTACGATTTCTTGGATTTTTCTGGTGAAAAATCCGCCCTAATGCTGAGGTAGCTTAGCTGGCTAAAGCGCTTGACTGTGGATCAAGAGATCAAGGGTTCGAATCCCTTCCTCAGTACTCACAAATATCGGGGGCCATGAATAATTTACATGGTCCCTTTTTTCTGAGGTGCCCGAATGAGCGGTGACGCGGGATTGATCCCCCGGCTCCCAAAAGGATTCAGGGACATAACCGCCCGTGAGATTCTTCTCCGGGAAAAAATGATCGAAACCCTCGGCAAAGTTTACCGGAGCTTCGGTTTCGCGCCGCTTGAAACCCCCATGGTGGAATACCTCGACAATCTCGGCAAATACCTGCCGGAAAGCGACACGCCCGAAGGGGGAGTGTTCGCCTTCAAGGACGACAGTTCGAGCTGGGTTGCCCTCAGGTACGATCTCACCGCGCCGCTCGCAAGATATGTGGCAGAACACGAAAAAGACCTCGTGCTTCCTTTCCGGCGATATCAGATCGGCCCGGTGTTCAGACTCGAAAAACCGGGGCCCGGAAGATTCAGGGAGTTCTATCAATGCGACTTCGACACCGTCGGCGCGGCCACCGCCGCCGCGGACGCGGAAGTCTGCTGCGTCCTCGCGGAGGCGCTCGAAGCCCTCGGCCTCGCCGGGAATTTCAACGTCAGAGTAAACAACAGGAAAATCCTAAACGGAATGGCGCAGGCCGCCGGACTCGGCGACAACGCCGAATCTCTCGACCGAGCATCACTCATAGTGCTGAGAGCCATAGACAAGCTCGACCGAATCGGGCTGAAGGGCGTCATCGAACTTCTCGGGAAAGGCCGCAAAGACGAATCCGGCGACTTCACTCCCGGCGCCGGGCTTTCCGCGGAACAAATATCACTTTTCGAACAATACCTCTCGGCAAGCTGCGATTCGCGCGCGTCCGTCTGCGACACTCTCGAAAAACTTGTGGAAAAATCCGCGACCGGCCTCGAAGGAATCGCCGAACTGAGGCAAATCGACGAAATACTCACAGGCGCCGGATATCTCGAAGACCGGGTTCTGTTCGACCCCATGATCGTCAGAGGACTCGCCTACTACACGGGACCGGTGTTCGAAGCTCAACTGACTTTTGAAATCGACGGCGAAGACGGCCGCCTGAAACAATTCGGCTCGGTGGCCGGAGGCGGCAGGTACGACAGCCTCGTCGAAAGATTCCTCGGAAGAAAGGTCCCGTCAACAGGCGCATCGGTCGGAATCGACAGGCTGCTCGCGGCGCTCATCGCCCTGAAACAATTCGACTCGGAAACCTCCCAACCGCCGGTTCTCGTCACCGCCATGGACCCCTCGCTAATGAAGCACTATCATAAACTTACGAACGACCTCAGGAAAGCGGGCATCCCAACCGAAATCTACCTCGGATCGGGAGGCTTCAGAAAACAAATGAAATACGCCGATCAGAAAAACCTGCCCGTGGCCGTGATCTGCGGCGAGGATGAATTCAAAAACGGCACGGTTTCAATCAAAGATTTGTACCTCGGACGTGAACTTTCAAAAGAGATCGAAGACCGCGCGGAATGGGCCGGAAACCGCCCGGCTCAGATGACAGTGCCGACTAACGAACTGGTCGAAACCGTGAAAAAAATACTCCGAAATACCCCCTCCTAAAAAGAAAACAAAATTTCTATTGATTTTTTCAGAAAAAAACTGGAAAATTATGGGTTTTTTAAATATAATATTTATTTGGAAGTTGAATAAGTGGATTTCCTAACGCCCGCGTTCGATCTAATCACATTATAAAAGTGAACGAGGCAGCCGGGAGGAGATTAATTAATGCAGTGCCCATTTTTGTTCAAAGCCCAAAAACCGCTCTGTGAAACAGGCTCTTTCGGGATTATGGTCCCTAAGGTCGCCGATTACAGACGCCATTGCACCAACAGGTCCTACTACCTTTGTCAGGTTTACAGGGCCAACACCGGTACGGGCGACCGGGAAAAATGCCTCGAGGAAATCTCTTCTCGCATCGTAAAGGCATAAAACCTTTTTCACCCCAGCCGTTTTAAACGCCCCATCAGGCGATTTTGTTTCGCGTATCTTTTGACACGCCGATTTCTTTAGTATTGTGGAATGCGTGTCTAATGCCACGTTACTTTCAACCCGAATACTTCATCAGAATTCGGGAACAATGATTCAGTGCGGATGAAATGTAAAGCAACGACAATGACAGCAGTTCACCGCTACGAACGTTGCACCGTATTCGACTGGCTATTGATGAAACCTTGCTTAAAGGTGAAGGGATTTATTCGCCGCCCCGGCCGGCGACAATTCCGGTGAGTTTCTTTGCGAAAGCTCCGCCGCCTGATTCGAACCAGTCCTTGAAAGATTCCACATCGCTGAACTCAAGAAGTTCGGCGGGAGAGACGGAATGAAGAAGGTCCGCCATTAAAACCTGATCCCCTCCATTACCCCGAACAAGGCGCATCTCACATCCGAGAAAACCTTTTAAAAGGTCTTCTTCGAGAAGATCAAGAATGCGGCGCCGAAAAGACCAAACGGCCTTAATATCGTCCGGAAACTTAGATCCAAGCGTCCGGATAACCTTTCTGATCCCGACACGAAACATAACCGTCCTGTTTTCATATTGCTCTTCGTCGGGCTTCGCGTATCTTATCTGTTCGTACGCGAAGGATTCCACCCTGCAAAGACAAGCGGCAAGAAACAGATCGGGAACCGGATATGAGTCCGCGGGCACACCCCGCACGATTCCCACTCCGGCGTCGATCCCTCGACGTTCTATGAAAGGCGCTCTTTGGTGATCGAAAATATATTTGTCGAAAACACTTTGCTCAACTCCGGGCATGCCCTCGCCCACGGCGTCTCTGAATTCGATCCTCGAATACGGGCGGAGCGCCGACAGGTCGGCCTCGAGCACGGATAAGAACTCCCTGAATCGCGCGTCTTGAATAATCGCCTCTTTTTTCGCCCGCCGCTCTCATCACGAAATCAGGCGAAATCATTATTCGGTTCAGTTTAATAATTCAGGATAACAGAATCAATGGAAGTTGTCAGCCGGTGATCGTGAACAACTCTTTCAACGGTTTGTAAAGGAAATGAGCCGGATTCAGTTTGTACATCTTGAGGCGCCCCTCTTTGTAGAAATGCACGAGGCCGAACTCCACAAGAGAATTCACCTGCCTGTTCACTTCGGAGACAGACGAACCGCAAGCAACGGCAAGTTCCTTTTCAAAGTAACTATCTTTTTCCTTTTTAAATAATGTATATAGAATCCTGATTTTGGTTTTGCTCCCGAGAACTTCTTCTAAAAACATTTCCGCCACCGCCTTCCGTTATTAACACTTCAACTAATTATAATATCAAATTTTAAAATTTGGAACTCCAAATTTTTGACATTTGCCAACAAATATGTTTCTTGTTTTTCATTTGCCGAAAAAACGGTTTCATTTTTTGACAGTATGCGTCGAGGCCCGCCTATACGTACAGACATGCAACAAATCGCCTTTCTTCCATCGATGTTTAAATTCACACTTCGAAAAAATAGTCAATTACCTATGAATAATATTTAAAAATCAGTCGGTTATTGACAAAATATTCGGTTAGGTATAATATCTGCCTAACTATAGGCAATAGTGGGTACACTAATGCAGGATAAATTCAATACTAAACAAGTCGCGGATATGCTTAACATCGATAAATCCACCCTCTTGAGATGGATCCGGCAAGGCAAAATACCTGATGTCGGGCACAGAGACGGTCGTAACTGGAGAGTCTGGCTGCCGAGTGATGTGGAAAAAGTTAAGGAATATCACGATAAGATTCACCAGCTTACCTTGAATCTGGAGGACGAAACAAAAGCACAATGAACTCTGCTCGATTGAACAGCGGCTTCATTTCGAACCGCTTTACGAGTATCATCGGGTGGTTTTAAGGCTATTAAAGGCTCAAAAGGGATCATTGTTCAGAGTTTTTGACACTAAAGAGCTGTGAAATTTGACAAGTGAAACCGCTAAATGAGGAAAATATTGCAATTTTAGAGAAATAAAAAGGTTTTTCCTCCGCTCGAAAAACAGCGGGGCTGATTTTTTAAAGACGGAAAAGCAAATATTGTTTTTCCGAAAAACAAAATAAGTACAAGTATAGAGGTGGTTTCTGTAGCATTTTTGACTGGTTTTCGAAAGGTTTTCAGTTGCGATTCCGAGCCTTTCGAGCTTTTATAAAAAGTATTTAAACCTCAAGGAGGGTTAATATGTCGGACACTTTTAATTCTGAAATCGACCGATTTGCTCGGATCCGAGTAATCGGCGTTGGCGGGGGCGGCAGCAACGCGGTAACGAGAATGATCGAGATGGGCTTGAGGGGCGTTGATTTTATCATCGTCAACACGGATGCTCAGGCGCTCGTCACATCCAAAGTGCGCCACAAAATACAAATAGGCCCGAAAACCACGGGCGGACTGGGCGCTGGGGCGGATCCCGGCATCGGGCTTCTGGCCGCGAATGAAAGCCGACATGAGATCGAACAAGCGCTCGAAGGCTCCGACATGGTATTCATAACCGCTGGAATGGGAGGCGGAACAGGCACTGGTGCGGCGCCGATCGTCGCGGAGGTCGCAAGCGGGCTCGGCGCTCTGACGGTAGGCGTTATCACCAAACCGTTCGCGTTCGAAGGCAAGCAGCGCAGAGGCACGGCGGAGGAAGGCTCCGCCGTTCTGAAGAGCAAAGTTGACACACTGATCACGATCCCCAACGATCAGATCCTCAAAGTTGTGGATCGCAGTACAAGCGTCGCGGACGCGTTCAAGAAAGCCGACGATGTTCTGCGGCAAGGCGTTCAGGGTATTTCAGACCTCATCACGATGCCCGGTCTGATCAACCTCGATTTCGCCGATATAAAGACAATCATGAGAGAAGCCGGCTCCGCGCTAATCGGAATCGGGGAAGGCTCAGGCGAACACAGAGCGGTCGAAGCAGCGGAAAAAGCGATGAACAGCCCGTTGCTCGAATCCTCGATTCAGGGCGCGCAGGGTTTGCTGATAAATATCACCGGCGGACGCGATCTGAGTCTGCACGAGGTCAATGCGGCCGCGGAAATCATAAGCGGCACCGCGGACGAGAATGCGAACATTATCTTCGGCGCGGCGATCGACGAAACGATCGAAGGCGTTGTGAGAGTGACTGTAGTCGCCACCGGTTTCGGCGAAGCAGCCACGGCGAGAATTCCCGTGGAAGAAACCACCAGCGAGATCAGGCAAGCCGCCGCCGCGAAAGAACAACACAAAAAATCCAACATGCATTTCAGAGATGAGCTCGATATCCCGGCGTTCCTAAGGTCGTCGGGTCAATAACCAAGATAGACGCGTTTTTTTAACTTTTTCTCCTTCTCCCTGCCGCCGAATCGAAAGATCCGGCGGCTTCTTTGTTTTTACGCGTAA
>JAKLIR010000025.1 GCA_022709505.1 bacterium
CTTCTCGTTCGGCGACGGTGCAGACCACGGAAAGGCAGCGCGCCATTTCGGCCCATTGTTTTTCACGGTCTTCCTCGGGCCAGCCGGCGAACACGCGAAGCACGGGCGCTCCGATCGCGGCCGCAAACTCGACCGCCGTCGCCGCGTCCTCTATCTGCTTGTCGCGCTTATCGTTGTCCGCCAATCCGAAATCGTTCTTCACAGAAAGCGCCGAGATGGTCAACTGGAGGTCCACCGCCACCCGCCGCACTTTGCGCACGTAGTCCTCGTCGAGGCTCATCAGGTGCCATTCGGCGAGTTCGATCCCGTCGAGCTTCAAATCGCGCGCGCAGACCGTCATCCACTCGAACAGGTCCATCGCGCCGCTGTCGAGTTGTTTACCGAACGACCATGAACAGCATCCTAATTTCACGTTTCCCTCCGTCCCGGCGCGCCACCGCGCCGGCCCGCGCCCGGCGCGGGTTCCATGCAAGTATGGTCCGAAAAGCCGCGTTTTTCAACCCGTATCCCGGCGCGTTCGGCGTCCTTTTATGGCATTCCGTATCGGGCGTATTTCATGACGCCGAGGTTGAAAACCTCGCGAAACGCATTAATATATGGTAAATCACTTCTAACACATTCAGCCCTTTCGGCGGAGGAAAAAATGGATTGCAGGAAGGTCGCCCTTAAGATCGAAGAGTATCTCGACGGCGATGTGGATGAAACCACGCGCCTCGCTATTCAGTCGCATCTCAATTCGTGTCCGGTATGTTTCGGGCGTTTCGAGTTCGAGGAGAGCCTTCGCCAAACCGTGCGCAACGTGGTGCACCGCGAGCCTCCTGAAAAGCTGCGCGCGCGCATCAGGTCTTCTATCAACGGCGGTGAGTGAAGAAGCTGAATTCGACTAACCGAGTGCCGATGAATTTAAATTATTAAACCACCTCAAAACGAAATTCGAACATAAACAAATGAGAAGAATATGTTTTTACGGCTGCGGCGCTGCTTTTGGTATGACTCCCGGCGTCCGGGCTGTTGCGCGTATGCCGGGGGATGTGGTAAAGTTCGAGCGCGGAATAGCCCGGATTTTTCTTGTGAAAATCCGGGATAGCAGGGACGGCGCGGATGGCGCGACACCTGAGTTTGAACCCAGATGGTGAAAAATGTGGATCAAGGGGGACGTGATGAAAAAAGCGGTTATCTTTCTGACGGTTGCGGCTGTGATGTTGAGCGTATTTTCTTTCGCGGCTCGAGCGGCGGACGCGGCGAAGCCGAAGCCCGCATACCTCGATCCGTCGAAGCCGATCGACGATAGAGTGAAAGACCTGATATCGCGGATGACGCTGATGGACAAGACGCTGCTGCTGAACAATGACGCGGGCGCGATCCCGAGACTCGGAATAAAGGAATATCACTATTGGAACGAGGCGCTGCACGGCATCGCTTTCCCGGGGAAGTTCACGGTTTTTCCGCAGGCGGTGGCGATGGCGAGTTCGTGGGACCCGGACATGATTTTCAAGGTATCGACGGCGATCTCGGACGAGGCGTGGGGAGCGATCAACCGGGACGCGGTGAAGGACGGTTATCCCGGCAGGCGGTTTCTTACGTTTTGGTCGCCGACGATCAATATGGCGCGCGATCCCCGCTGGGGCAGGA
Source organism: bacterium (assembly GCA_022709505.1). GTDB lineage: Bacteria > UBP15 > UBA6099 > UBA6099 > UBA6099 > JAKLIR01. Next base: position 1,633 of record JAKLIR010000025.1, read on the forward strand.
CGCCGGAAACCTACGGCGAGGACCCTTTTCTGACCGGGCGGCTCGCGCTTTCTTTCGTGCGCGGCATTCAGGGGAACGATCCGAAGTATTTGAAGGCGGTGTCCACCCCTAAGCATTTCGCCGCGAACAATGTGGAAAAAAACAGAGTGAAGTACAACGCCGTGATATCGGAAAAGTCGCTGAGGGAATATTATTTCCCGGCGTTCAAGACGTGCGTAGTCGAGGGCGGCGCGATGTCGGTGATGGGCGCGTACAATGCGGTGAACGGGATTCCTTGCAACGCGAACAAGTGGCTGCTCACCGACGTGCTGCGGAACGAATGGGGCTTCAAGGGTTTTGTGGTGACCGACTGCGGAGCGGCCGAGCACATGTACAAGCAGCATAAGTACGTGGCGACCGCGCCCGAGGCTGCTGCGGCGGCTCTCAAGGCGGGGGTGGATGTGGAATGCGGCGCGGAAGTGATGCGCATGTACTCGATCGAAGCGATTAAGAAAAAACTCATAACCGAGGCGGATATAGACACCGCGCTGACGCATATCCTGAAAGTGCGGATGCAGCTCGGAATGTTCGACCCGCCGGAAATGATCCCGTTCACGAAGATCCCGCCCTCCGTTATCGGCTCGAAGGAGCATCAGGAACTTGCGCGGCAGGTCTCGCGGGAGTCCATGGTGTTGCTAAAGAATGACAAAGTGGGCGGTGTGCCGCTGCTCCCGCTGAACGAAAAGAAGTTGAAAAAGATCGCTGTTGTCGGCCCGATCGCGGCGATTCTCCAGTTCGGGGACTACTCAGGAACGCCTGTCAACGAACCCGTGACGATATTGGATGGACTGAAGAAGCGACTCGGCGGACGCGTGGAGATTTCGAATTTCGAGTGGCGGCCGGCGCCGGAGTACACCCGGTTCATGCCCGTTCCCATACCCGGAATTAAAGCGGAGTATTTTACAAATGGAGACATGAGCGGCAAACCGGTCGCCGTGAGGACTGAGGACAGTGTAAACATCACACCGGCTGGAGCGCCGGATCAGGTTCGGACGGGCGAGGCGATTTCGGCGAGGTGGAAAGGCGTGCTGAAGCCCGACGCGACCGGGATGTACAATCTATACATCATTGCGCGGGGCGAAGCTTCGCTGCTTGTCAACGGCAAAGAGGTTTTCAGGACGCAGCCGGTGGTTAAGAAAAAACCGAAAATGAAGACGGGCGTTGCGCTCGACGATGAAGTTTACAAGGCGATGACGGAGAAAAGGCGTTCGGCCGTTGTTGCATTCGAAGCAGGCAAGAGCTACGACATCGAGGTTCGGTACAAGCTCGCAAAGGGCGAGCCGATGATACGGCTTGAGTGGGTGAAACCGCCCGCCGCGCCGGAAGCCGCCCGCGAGGTGGAGGCGATCAAGAGCGCCGACGTTGTGATCGCCGTCATGGGGCTGAAGAGAGACGACGAGGCCGAGGGCATGGACCGCGAAACTCTGGACCTTCCCAACGATCAGACTGAATATTTGAAGCAGCTTGTGTCTTTGAACAAAAACGTTGTCGCGGTGCTCGTTCACGGAAGCCCGTTGTCCATCAACTGGATGAAGGAGGGCATGCCCGCCATTCTCGAAGCGTGGTATCCCGGCGAGCAGGGCGGGAACGCCGTGGCGGATGTGCTGTTCGGCGACTATAACCCGGCAGGGCGGCTGACGACCACCAGCTTCAAGAGCGTGGACGATTTGCCTTCATTCGACGACCACGAGGTCTATAACGGCCGCACGTATATGTATTTCAAGGGCGAGCCGCTTTTCCCGTTCGGCTACGGGTTGAGCTATTCCGAATTTGAATATTCCGGGCTGAAACTCGATCGGGCGTCGGCTGCGCCCGGCGATGTGGTGAACGTGGTTTTGAATGTGAAAAACAAGGGTCCGCGGGACGGCGACGAAGTGGTTCAGGTTTATGTGCGCGACCTCGCGCCCGGCGAGAATAAGCCCAACAAACGGCTGTGCGGTTTCAAACGGGTGGGCATCAAGAACGGCGCGACCGCAAGAGTGGAAATACCTGTCAAAATAAGCGATCTCGGATATTGGAATGTGGAGCGCCACAGGTTCGAGGTCGAGCCCGGGAAATACGAGATTCAGGTGGGCGCTTCCTCGGCGGACATAAGGCAGACGGCGACTATGGATGTGGCCGGCGGCCCCGCGAAGTGACGCGGAAAGCCGCGGAGCGGCCCAAGGGGAACCTTTTGAAAAAGGTTCCCCTTGGGAATCCTCTCCAAAACTTCTTGCATCGCAATTCCTGAGCTTTGCTCCCGGAATTGCTTACACAAGTAAAAATGGATTCAGGGCTCCGCAACCGGCCGTGTCTGAGAAGGCTCTATGTGAGTGACTGCCGGCGGCTGAAATAGGTCTCACTTTTCCAATTTCAATTCAATAATTTCATTCGGTTTTGTATCGACCGTAATCGAGCGGCCGGATATGGTAACGGTTTTAGTCACCGGTTCTTTTGCTTGGCTGAGGACGGCGAGAGTGCGGCCGCTGTCGATCAGAGAGAAGAAAATCTTGTCGCGGTCGGGGTCGAAAATCTCGATGCTGCCGTGGTTGAAGCCGAGTTTATCCTCGAATAGCATGCGTATGACTTTCGCGCTGGTTGTAATTTTCTTGAAGACATCGGAGTCGGCGCGCGGGACGGCGAGCACTTTGCCGGCGCCGAGGCTGAAGATATTGCGGGATATGATTTTGGCCGGCGAAAGATTTGTTCTCAGAGCTGCGACGGACGCGGTGGTTGCGGGAACGGCGAGAGGTGCGAGTTCCGGCGGCCAGCCGTCCGGGGTGGCGCCGTCCTCGTTCATGATCGGACCGGAAGCCGCGTTATATACGAGCGTGCCGCCGGAGCGGACCCATTTCAGGAGAGCAGGCGCGGTGTCGTTTTCAATTCTATTTCCGCTGAGCCAGAACAGCACGCGGATTTCTTTCAAAGCGTCTTCCCGGATCATCGAATCGTCGGCGATTTCGTAGTCGAAGTAGTCGCGCATTTCGCGAGCGGGTTCAAAGAACTCCGCGCCGAATGCGACTGATGGTTTTGAATAGTAAAGGGCGATGTCTGTGAGGGGCGATGTGCGGCGGAATTTCGGGAGGTCGCGGACGAAGGCGGCTTCGCGGTCGGGAGTGTCGAAGATGTTTCCCCAGTACGAATGGAGTTGCGCGGCGCCTGAAGCGAGCACGTTGAATACGCGTGCGGTGACGCCGGAAGCGTCCACGAAACCTGCCGGCTCGAATCCGAAATAGCCGCCGTAGAAATGGGACGCCGAGGCAACCCAGCGCGTGATGCTGAAGTTAAGCGCGTAGTCGGAACCTTCGTTTGTGATTCGAACGCCAGCGCCGTGTTTCGCCGCGATGCGCGACTGCGCCGAGAAATCGGAGCCGTGCTTGGGGTTCGCGTCTCCGCCCGTGCAGATGTAAACCGGAGTTTTCGGAAAATTATTCCTCACCGTCCGGACCCAGAAATCGGTGTAATCGTTCATTGATTCGCGGTACCAGCGGATGAAGTCGTACCATGCGCGGTCTGACGGAGCGGCCTCTCGCGGCACCGGCGAGATCGAATCGAAATCCGCGAACGAGGAGCGCCAAGAGACGTTGAGGCGGTTGATGTCGCCGTAGCGCGCCTTCAGCCATTTGCGGAAGCTCGCTTTCGCGAACGGGTCGCCCGCCCAGAAACCCGGATGCGTGTGGTACTGCCCGTAGATGTCCGAAGTCCAGTCGTTGCCCGAGGCCGGATAGATCGCTTCGCCGTAGTTCCCGGTGACGCCGATCAGCACGGACTCCACGACGCCGGTGTCGCGGTAGTGTTTCGCGAACTCGCGGACGACCTGTTCGACGTGGTTGCGCATCACTGGGTTCCACAGGCTTTGCACGTCGCTCTCCTGCCCGTGTTCGAGACACACGTATCCTTGCTTTTTGTCCGAGTGATAGTACCAGTCCGGCATGCTGTAGGGAGAGCCGATGATCAGGAACGGCACCCATTTCATGCCGTGTTTTTTGTATAGGCTGACGATGGGATCGTAAACCGAGAAGTCGAATTTACCGGGCTTCGGCTCTATGAGATTCCAGCGGACGTAGCCTTCGTGGCTGGTTGCGCCGACCGCTTTCATCTTCGGCAGCGCGTCGTCGAGTTGCTTGAGCAGCGCCGGCAGGTCCGACGGTCGCGCCGGGTCGAATCCGCCGATGACAACAGGCAACGGCTCCGCTTTGCCCGCCTTTTTTGCAGCCGCGCCGGCCGCGCTCGCGAACAACGACGAACATACCGCGAAACACACCATGACAACACACAGTCTTTTCATATCATCAGCTCCGCTCGAATTGTTGAAACAAGTATAACGCAAATGGTAGATGATAGAGAGTCCGAACAGTTAAGAATTAAAAACCGCGGTTCACTCCCTGAAGCGAGCGAGTTTGAGGCTGTTGGCGATGACGATGAGGGAGGCGCCCATGTCGGCGAAGACGGCCATCCAGAGTGTGGCGACGCCGGCGGCCGCGGCGGTGAGAAAAACGGCTTTGATAACGAGTGCGATGAAGATGTTCTGCCTTATTACCGCGAGCGATTTTTTGCTGAGGCGGATGGTGAACGGGATTTTCAAGAGGTCGTCGGACATGAGGGCGATGTCCGCGGTTTCGAGAGCGGTATCGGTGGCGGTCGAGCCCATGGCGATTCCGACCGTGGAAGCTGCCAAGGCGGGTGCGTCGTTGACGCCGTCGCCGACCATCGCCACCGCGCCGTGGGCCGCCGCGAGTTCCATGACGGCCGCGACTTTGTCCTCGGGCAGTAGTCCCGCGCGCACCTCGTCGATGTCGATCTGTTTCGCGATCGCGGCCGCTGTTGCGGGGTTGTCTCCGGTGAGCATCGCCGTGGTTTTCACGCCGGCGAGTTTCAGCCTTCGGAGCGACTCCGCGCCGGATTCCCGGATTTCGTCCGCAATAACGATGAGGCCGAGCACGGCGTCCCCGCCGCCGACGATCACCACGGTGCGGCCCGCGCCCTCGATGCCTTCGAGCAGCTCTTCGAGCCTGCCGCTGCAAAGCTCTTTTTCATGGATGAGACGGTGGTTTCCTATATAGTATTCCGCGCCGTCAACCACGCCTCTCGCACCCATGCCGGTGAGCGCGGTGAAAGACTCCGCGCGAGTGAATTTCACTCCGAGTTCGTTCGCTTTCTCGAGAACAGCTTTTGCGATGTGGTGTTCGGAAAACGATTCGAGCGCGGCCGCGACGAGCAGGACTTTCTCCGGCGGGGCGTCGAAAGGCACTATATCGACCACTCGCGGCGCGCCGAGGGTGAGGGTGCCGGTTTTATCGAAGGCGATAGCCTTGACGCGGCCGACGGCTTCGAGGTATGCGCCGCCTTTTATAAGGACGCCGCGGCGCGCCGCGGCCGACAGCGCGGTGACGACCGCGACCGGCGTGGATATGACGAGCGCGCACGGGCAGGCGATCACAAGCAGCACGAGCCCGCGGTAAATGTATGGAAAGAACGGCCGGCCGAGCAGCAGCGGCGGCGCGAGCATCACCGCCAGCGCCCCGAGGATTACCAGCGGCGTGTAGTATTTCGCGAACCGGTCCACCGCCCGCTGCGACGACGCTTTCCGCGCCTGCGCCTCCTGAGTGATGTGGATTATCCGCGAGATTGTGGAATCACGGAAGAGTTTAGTCACGCGCACTTCGAGCGCGCCGAGCCCGTTCAGCGCGCCTGCGTAAACGATGTCGCCCGCGGCCTTGCCGACGGGCATGGATTCACCCGTGATGGGCGCTTCGTCAACATCGGATTCGCCCGACTCCACTTCACCGTCCATGGGGATTTTTTCGCCCGGCCTTATCACGATCACTTCGCCGACAGACACGTTCTCGACATCGGTCTCCACATTGGCGCCGTCTCTTATCACGACTGCTTTCCGGGGCGCGATCCGCATGAGCGACTTCACGGCGTTCCGCGCGCGCTCCATGCTGAAAGATTCGAGGAGATTGGCGACCGCGAAAAGAAAAACAACAGTCGCGCCTTCCTGAAGTTCGCCGATCGCCACCGCGCCCGCCACCGCGGCGGCCATGAGAACGTTCATGTCGATGGATTTGTTTTTCAGCGAAACGAATGCTTTCTTGGCGGTGAACCAGCCGCCGGCGGCGATCGCGGCGAGATACAGAAAGTATGAAGACGCCGAATGCGCGCCGAACAGACGGCCGCACACAAATGCCGCCGCTATGAGAACGCCGGAAATAACAGTCGATGCGGAGAGCCTGTTGGCGCCGCGAGCCGTCTCCCCGCCGGCACCCGCGGCATCCGCGATCCGGTTCTCATATCCCGACTTACGAATGGCTACGCCTATCTGCGACGGGGTGGTGACTCCGCCGTCGAATCCGACCTCCACCGTCGCCGCGGTGAAATCGACTTCCGCGCTAATTATGCCTTTTGCATTGAGAAGAGTGCGTTTTAGCCCTTCCGCGCAACTCGGACAATCCATGCCTGATATCGTGAACTTCGCCGTCTCAATTTCGATTGTCTTCATCATTTGCGCCTCTCCAAAAAGATTCGGCCGTTTGCTTTCTCTTATTTCTCATTCACATGTTCCAAGCCCTGTGATATCAGAGCGAGAATGTGGTCGTCGCAGAGCGAGTAATAAACTATCCGACCCTCTTTTCTGAACTTCACCAGCCGCATGTTTCTCAGGACTCGCAGTTGATGCGAGACGGCCGATTCGCTCACGTCGAGCAGGGCGGATATGTCGCACACGCAAAGCTCGTTCAATGACAGCGCGTAGAGGATTTTCACCCTCGTCGGGTCGTCGAGCGCTTTAAAAGTATCCGCGAGACGTACGAAAATCTCTTCTGATTTCAATTTGCGTTTGACTCTTTTCACAACGTCGTCGTGAACGAGCCGTATTGAACAAGAATCGTTTTTCGCCATGCGTCCTCCAAATATATGAACATATATTCATATATTAGCATTTTATATAACACTGTCAACAGTGAAATTGTTTTCGTTTCGAAAAAGACGCGATGGGAGCGCTCATAATTCGGAAGGGTGGATTTCGCGGTGAGTTGGCCAAAGACACGGCCTCGCAAGTTATGGAAAACAAAGAGCGGGCGGGACGCCCGCGAACAACATCCTTGATACGATGCTCCGCGTCGTAACGGCACGGCAAGGCTGCTCCCGCGGCTTAAGGGAACCCTTTGAGAAGGGTTCCCTTAAGAATCCTTCCTAAACTTTTCACCGACGCAATTCCAGAAGAGAGCCGGAATTGCTTTCTCGTTATTCTGGAAAAGATTTTCATTTACGGTGCTCCGCACCCGGCCGAGGCTTGTGCCTAACCCGCCCCGAATTGCCACCCCTGACATCCTTGTCTCCCGTGGATCCCGGGTCTCAGCCCGGGATGACGTACGCTACGGTGATATAACGACATGACATGACACTGGAATGACGGAGAATGTGAGGTGATAACTTGAGAAAGCAATGCCGCACAGTTTAAGCGGCATTGCGGGAGTGAAAGTTTTGCGAGGGATTCTCAAGGGGGCGCTTTTTCAAAAGCGCCCCCTTGAGCGGCCGTTGGTTGCTTTTCATTTTTTCGACAGAGATTCGTAAACCTGCCGGACGAGATCGAAGGCGAGTTTTTTCGACCTGTCGATGCAGACGAGACCTTTGCGGTTCAGGTGGGGCGTGAACTGGCAGGAGCCGCGGTCGCGTTGTGTCTTGAAGTCGGCGAACACCCAAGGGAGAGTACCGACGACGTAGTCGTGAGAGATGATTTCGTTGAACTGATATTTCAGGACGGCGAGCTGATATTCCTCGTCGCCGCGGTCGAGGCGGTTGTCGGGGTCGGAGGCGTGGCGGCCGCAGATTGACTCGGCTCCGAACTCCATGATGAAGATCGGCTTGTTCGGGTATTCGATGTGGTATCCGGACAGGAAAGATTTCGCGCCGTTGGTCGTGACGTTTTCGAGGTGGGCGGGAGTGTCCTGCAAGGGAAGCACGCCGTTGTACCAGCCGGCGTATTCGTTTCGAGAGAGGATATCGACGTAGTTGTATCCCTCTGTCACGATGCGTTCGGCCGTCTCCGTGAAGGTGATGGGGCGCGAGTCGAGCGAGCGGGTGTGCGCGGCTGCTGCTTTGATGTATTTAAGGAAGCGGTCGCCGCCGAACTCGTTGCCGATAGACCAGATCACAATCGACGGATGATTCTTGTCGCGAGCGATCATCTCGCTCATCTGCGTTTTGATTTTATCGATGAGAACATCGTCGTCCAGTTCGCTGTTAACGGGGCCGCCTTCTTCGATGACCATTATCCCGAGCCGGTCCGTGATGTAATAGTTGTAGGGGTGGTTCGGGTAGTGGCCCGTTCTCATGCCGTTGGCGCGCATTTCCTTTATCAGCTTGAAGTCTTTTATCCGTTCCTGTTCGGTCGCCACCCGTCCGGCGTCCGGGAATTCGCCGTGGAAGAATTCGTCGTGCCTGTTCACGCCGCGAAAGAAGACCTGTTTATTGTTCAGGAAGAGCTTCATGCCGCGCACTTCGAACTTGCGGATCCCGAAGATCGAGCCGAGGCCGTCGATTGGTTTATTATTGCTGAAAAGCACCGTTTTGACAAAGTAGAGGGAAGGTGATTCGGGCGACCACAGGGCGGGCTTGGAGACTCGCCACGGGAGGGAGGTCGGGCCGGTGCGGGAAAGTTTTCGGGAGACCGAGCCGATGAGGGTTTTCCCCTTGTCCGAGAGGCGGTAGATGTAGGCGCGCGCTTCGTCGGCGCCGTTTCCGGCCGTGTCGATACGGAAGTCCACGTCCGCCTTGTTGAGATCGGGTGAGAGAGTGGTTTTCACATCGAGGTCTTTGATGTATGAGGCGCTGGTGAAGACGAGCATCGCCTCGCGGTGGAGGCCGCCGTAGTTCCACCAGTCCCCGATGCGGATATCGCCCGAGTCGATCGAGTTGTCCACGCGTACGGCGATCTGGTTGCGGCCGGGCTTGAGCAGGCGGGTGACGTCGAAAGAGAAAGGAGTGTAGCCGCCTTCGTGGAATCCGACTTTTTCGCCGTTCACGTACACCCACGCGCGGTAGTACGCGCCCCAGAACTGGATTTCGGCGCGGCCGCTGAGTTGCTTTTTGTCGATCGAAAGTGTTTTTCTGTACCAGACCGTTCCGATGAACCCGTCCATTTCCTCGCCGAGGTCGTACCAGTTGAAGGGGACGTTGACGGATATCCACGAGGAGTCGTCGCAATCGGCTGATTCCGGGTGTTCGCATTTCTCGCCGATGGGAGCTTCGGCGCCGTCGCGGAGCTTGTATTTTTTCGGGTTGGAGATTCCCTGCGCCGCGGTGTCGATGGACTTGATCCGTTGCGGCGCTCCCTTGAAAAACTTCCAGTCTTTATCGAGGAAGAGATAGCCGCGCTCGACATTCACCTCCCACGGTTTCGGGATGAAGGAAACTTTGAAATCGGAGGGAGGCGGGGCGATCTTCGGGGCCGCGTGCGCGGCGGCGGAGAATGTGAGAACCGTGGTTAAGGCGAGCAAGACGGCGGCTGCTTTTTCCGAAATATTCATAAGTCCCCCTCGGTCAATCAAAACGATCAATTGATATAATATAGCATATCGGACGTAAGGATCGACCGGTATTTTGATAACGATCAAACAGCATGATTCATGCGTCGCGAAAACAAGTAATGATATATTTATGGGGATTGTGGAGAGACGATGAAAAACAAAATGACGGCGGCGGTGCTGATGGTCTTGTGCGTGCTGTTTTCCGCAGCGTGCGCGGCGGAAGGGATCGCGCGTTCGGATTTGTTCGCGGCCGGAGAAGGCGGATACAAGAGCTACAGGATTCCGGCGATGATTGTTTCCGCGAGGGGGACGGTGCTCGCGTTCGCGGAGGCGAGAAAGAACGGCCCGGCGGATCAGGGGGACATCGATATAGTTGTGAGGCGGAGTTTCGACGGCGGAGCGACGTGGGATGAAAAGAGGATCGTCTATGAAGATGGAGCGCACACGATCGGGAACCCGTCGCCGGTGGTGGATAGGGATACGAAGGAGATAATCCTGCTTTTCAACAAAGATAATGAAAGGGTGCTCGTGACGCGGAGCGTGGACGACGGAGCGACGTGGGCCGAGCCTGAGGACATCACGAAGGACGTGAAGCCGGAGGGGTGGAAATGGTACGCGATGGGTCCGGGGCATTCCATTCAGTTGCGTTCCGGCAGGATACTCGTGCCGTGCGACCACACGGAGAAGAACGTCGGGCGCACGCACGTGATCTACAGCGACGACCATGGGCGCACGTGGCGGCTCGGAGGGACGCTGCCCCGCGAGACGGACGAGGCGACCGCGGTGGAACTCGTCAACGGCGACGTGATGATCAACATGAGGAACAATTACATGAGAGGCAAGCGCGCGGTGTCCGTCAGCAAGGACGGCGGTATGACGTGGTCGAAACTGATTTTTCAGAAGGAGCTCGTCGAACCGGTCTGCGAGGGGAGCATACTGCGTTACACGCGGGCGGGCGAGCAGGACGCGAACAGGTTGCTGTTTTCGAACCCGGCGAGCAGGCTGCGGGAAAAGATGACGGTGAAGATGAGCTACGACGAGGGGCGGACGTGGCCGGTCGCGAGGCTGGTCAATGAAGGTTTGTCAGGTTATTCAGATCTTGCCGTGCTTCCGGACATGTCGGTCGGCCTTTTATTCGAGAACGGCGAAAAGGCGTATCATGAAAAGATAACGTTTGTGAAGTTCGGGCTCGACTGGCTCACGGAAGGAAAGGATTAAACGACCTTAATCGAATCAAGAATTTTCAGAAATGTCTCATCTTTGATATATAATGAAAAAGTTGAGGCGCGAACAAAGCCGGTTATTGAAATTTTGCACTAAGTGTTATAATAATGGCTGAAACAGAAGGAGTTGAAAGTGTAATGTCAAGCAAGAAAATGCACAACTTGATATTAATGATGCTTGATGATTTGGGTGAAGTCCCGACTATCAAGCTTGCTAAATTGCTATATTACGCGGATTTTTTGCATTATAAAAAGACGGGTAAGCCCATTACGAATTCGACATACCTGCATCTTGAGCACGGGCCGTGCGCCGCGGCGTTTCAAGCCACGCTTCATGAGCTGACGGCTTCCCATAAAGTTGGTTTCAAAACAAAGACATACAGCGGAGAGATGACCTCGACATATCGTGCATATACGACAAACACGCACCCTGATAAGGCGGTATTCTCCAAAAGCGAGCTCCAAACTATCAATGATGTGATAAAGCGATACGGCGGTTTGTCCGGAGAAAAGCTTAGAGAAATGACTCACAACGAGTTCCCTTGGAAAACAACCAAGCCTTATGAAAAGATACCGTTTTCGCTCGCTCAGTACATCGATAACCCGGTGGATTCGGACACTGAAGCGGAAGATGCATTTTTCAAAAAAAGCGTCAAGTTGGAACGAATCGTATCCGCCATAAAGGACGTCTCGATTAAGAGTTGAACAGAATAACGCAGATAAAGTCATTTGAACAAGCCGTAAAAAAACTTCGAAAAACATTTCGCAATATTGATTCGGACATGGCCGAAGTAAAAGAATCTTTAGCGTTGACGCACAAATTGCCGCAGTCCGTAAAATTGAAAAAAACAAGCAACGGGGCGGAAGTCTGGAAATACCGACAACGGTGCAGGGATTTGAAGAAAGGCAAAAGCGGAGGGTATCGAATAATTGCCGCGATGTTGAATCCCGAGGAAGAGGACAAACATATTGTTTTGATAACAGTTTATATAAAGAAAGAAAAAGAAAACCTTTCGGAAACCGAATTGAACATGATAATTAATGAAATTGAAGAATATCCGATGATTAACCCGGATTTTTCACCAGAAAAATCCGGGAAATCGTAAGAAGAGCGATCTACTGTGTTGCATCATCAACTCGAACCCGGTCACATACGAAACAGTATGCCCCCTCGTTTTCGCTCGATGCGTCTTGTATCTCATCTCTTTTTCCGATTTCAACCCACGTTGGTGAAAAATGTGGGTTAACGAATCCAACCCCCTTATTTGAAGATGAAAAATTTAAAGCGATCATGTAAGTGGAATTTTCGCGGGTAGGGCGAGGCGGCGAGGCCCGGAAATGGAAAAAGCCCTCTCGCCGTGAGAGGGCTTATTGCCGAGAGACGGATTTGAACCGCCGACGCAGGGATTTTCAGTCCCTCGCTCTACCGACTGAGCTATCTCGGCAAAACTGCTTTAGCGCCCGCGCTTTTTAGTCGTCGTTCTTGCGCGCTTTTCTTGCGCGGCGGCGCTGACTTTCTTGAATTTTCCGGCGTCTTTTCTCGCTCGGTTTTTCGTACCTCTGCGCGCGTTTGAAATCTTCTTGGATTCTCGCGTCGCGACACACGCTTCTGAATCTTCTGAGCGCGCTCTCGATGGATTCTCCTTCTCTAACAATTACTCCCGGCAATTTTCAACACCCTTTCTTAAGTACTTTAGTACGGAGCCGACGAGACTTGAACTCGCGATCTCCGGCTTGACAGGCCGGCATGTTAACCACTACACCACGGCTCCCTAAATCGCCGCGGGAACCGCCCGCGGGGCGGTCTTACAAAAAGCAAGTGTTCGTTGGGCGGAGAGGGTTTCGAACCCACGGCCTCTTGCGTGTGAAGCAAGCGCTCTCCCGCTGAGCTATCCGCCCGCGTATTGCCGCATTCCCGCGCCCTTCGCCGGATCGAACACGATCCGGTTTGATGCTACGCCCCCAAGGGGATTCGAACCCCTGTCGCCGCCTTGAAAGAGCGGTGTCCTGGGCCCCTAGACGATGGGGGCTTGTTTATTCATTGAGCCGTCCGGGATTCGAACCCGGGACGCCCGGATTAAAAGTCCGGTGCTCTACCACCTGAGCTAACGGCCCATAGCCTAACGACTTTCATCCGGTTGTTTCGTCCCGGTTCGGTCTGCTTCTTTTCAAAGGACAACGACATTTTATTATAGTGTCCGCTTCGAGCGTGTCAACATTTTTAAACATCTCGCCGTTCGCGGGTTTTCAGACGAACTTTCTGAGTATCACCGTCTGGGCTCTTCTCGGTCCGACCGAGATGATCGATATCGGCGCTTTGATAATGCGCTCTATGTTCCTGATGTAGCTCTTGGCGCCTTTCGGGAGTTCCCGGTAGTCTTTTACGCCTCTCGTGTCGGTCTTCCAGCCGGGGATATCTTCGTAGATCGGCGTGCATTCGCGGAGCTTCCGGAAATCGGTGGTGAACTCGCTGATGACTTCGTTTCCGACCTTGTAGCCCACGCAGACTTTAATGACGTCGAGCTCGTCGAGGACGTCGAGTTTGGTCATGGCGAGCGCGCTCATGCCGTTGATGCGGACGCTGTAGCGGAGCAGCAGCGCGTCGAGCCAACCGCAACGCCGCGGTCGCCCCGTGGTGGCGCCGAATTCGCCGCCCGTCTTGCGAAGGTGCTCGCCGATCTCGTCGTTCAGTTCCGTCGGGAACGGGCCTTCGCCGACGCGTGTCGTGTAGGCTTTCGTTATTCCGAGCACGCGGGAGATTTTCGTCGGGCCGATGCCCGCGCCGACGCAAGCGCCGCCCGCAACCGGGTGCGAACTCGTCACGTAGGGGTATGTCCCGTGGGTGACGTCCAGAAGCGTTCCCTGCGCGCCTTCGAACAGGACGAACCTTTCGTCCCGAAGCGCGTTGTGTATCAGCAGCGAAGTGTCCGCCACGTACTCTTTCAGTTTTTCGGCGTAGCCGAGGTATTCGTCGATGATGTCCGCGGCTTCGAAACCCTCGTGCTTGAATATCTCACGAAGGATGAGGTTCTTGTATTTCAGCGTGTGGCCGAGCCTGCCCTCGAACTCCTCTCTGTCGAAGAGGTCGCTCATGCGCAGGCCGACGCGCGCCATTTTATCAACGTAGGCCGGGCCTATTCCGCGCCCGGTCGTGCCGAGCCGGTGCTTGCCCTTCAATTCTTCCTCGAACCTGTCGAGTGTCTTGTGGTAGGGCATCACGAGATGCGCGTTGCAGCTTATGCGCAGATTGTCGAGGCTGACGCCGCGGCATTTGATGCTGTCGATTTCCTCGATGAGGATTTTCGGGTCGAGCACGACGTCGTCTCCGATGATGCAGAGCTTGTCGTCGTAAAGGATGCCGGAGGGAATCAGGTGCAGAACGTATTCCTCGTTGTCCACCATCACCGTGTGGCCGGCGTTGCTTCCGCCCTGATAGCGGACTATCAGGTCCACGCCTTCGGCGAGCATGTCCGTGACCTTGCCCTTGCCTTCGTCTCCCCACTGTGCTCCAACTAACACTATGGCCGGCATTTCTGCCTCCCTTGCGAGAAACGGCCGGATTTCGCCGCGTTCCTCGCCGTCCCGACCCGCCCGTTTTCGGGCGCTCGGGTTGTCTCTTTTTAGTCCCCGCCTCCCCATCGGCGCGCGGAGCTTTTTCGTTTTTCCGGGAACTGCGCCTAAAAGCGTTCCTCCCGTAGAAACAAAAAAACTCAAACGGGGCTGCAACCGCCGTCTGAGCAGATTGCAATATATGATAGCCTTAGCTCACAAACGTGTCAATAAGCCTTTATTTAAAAGATTATTTGGTTGTTCATCATTGAATGCAAGTGCGATTTTTCATTCGAATCATAAAGTGTAAAATCGCCGGCGTTACACTAAGGAGGCCGCGGGAGCGGCCGTGTCGTGCATTACGGCGCGGAACACCATAACGAGGAAAATATGGATTTGGATGAGAAAGCAATTCCGGTGTTTTTCGGGAATTGCACCCATTCTCCCGTCATTCCGGCCGAAGAGCCGGAATCCATCTTTCAGGAATCATGTAAGAAGCAATTCCGATATTTTTTCGGAATTGCGGCCGCGAAAAGTTTTGAAGAGGATTTCCAAGGAGAAACTTTTTCAAAAGTTTCTCCTTGGCGAAGTTTGCCCTTAAGCCGCCGGAGGCGCTAAGTCTCGCGCGGGCGGTTCCGCTTCGCGGGAGCCTTTCGCGGTGGTGAGTACGACAACTCCGGCGACGATTGCCGCCGCGCCGATGTATTGCATCGGTGTCAGAGTGGTTCGGAAGATGAAGACCTCGAAGATCATGGGGCTGATCATGAGGAACGAATTCACCGTGGGCACGATCACGATCCCGGCGCCGTGAAAGAACGCGAGGTTGGTCATGAGGAACCCGATGTTCCCGAGTATTAGGAAAGCAATCCATGGATAAGGCGTTTTGAACTGGTCGATGAATTTGCCGTCCGCGACTATCGGGCCGATGTGATAGAAGATGTTCATCATGCCGAGTCCGACGCCGGCGATCGCAGCATAGAAAAACGCGCGCCCCTTATTCAGCGCTTTCGTTCCCAAGATCAAAACGCCGGAGACGACCGTGTAAATGCCGACGCACCACAGCATCGGCGTGAGGTAGAAATGTTTTTCGCCCGATGAGACGTTGAAGTACGAGATTACGGATGTCCCGGCGGCGATGATCACAACCGCGAACCACTCCCGCGGCCCCACGCGCTCTTTCAGAACGAAAAGAGAGAACAGAGCGAGGCCTATCAAGCCGACGCCGTTCATCGAGGACACCAGCGACGTTTTATCCGTGAGGTTCTGCGAGATCATCGTGAGTACGCCTGCGCAGAATGTAAGAGAGATACCCACACACCATATCAGGAAGATCTCGCAGAACCTCACG
>JAKLIR010000250.1 GCA_022709505.1 bacterium
CCTCCGTCACGCCCGAGCCAGACGTAGTCGCCTTGCACCGTCACCGATATGTTCGGGAAACCCGCGTCGAGAACGCTCATGGGCCCGACGGCGGGTTCCGTCTCCATCCTCATCACGCCTTTGGGCAGGGATGTTTTTTTCGCGGAGAGAGCAGGGGAGCAAAACAGGGTCGAGACCGCGATAAGGCCCGCGGCCGCCCGGGCTATCGCTGTAAACATCCGTTTGTTCAGAATTCTCATCCGCGCTCGATGCCGATTCGTTCTTTTTTTCGTTCAACAAAAAACCGCCGCCCGTTTTCAAGCGGCCAATACCTCATTTTAATATTACTCTAACCATCCGTGTTTAATCAACGAATCGTGAGAATTGCCATTTGTCGCGGAATCGGTTCTGAGGAATTTCCTCTAACCCGCATTCTTCAATAATGTGGGTTAAAATAGGAAAAATGGATGAGATGTGCGCCAAACGAGAATCGATGCGAAGCGATAGTCGCCGAAGGGCGAATAAATGAAAAGTTAAACACGAAAATATTCCCGAAAAATCAGGAAAAAACGGGAAGCTTGAGAATAAATTCACAAATTCCTTTACAACATATATTTACATTTGTATAATTCTCCATCATTTCCCTCAATAGTATGTGGCGATTCGGGGTTGGAGGGAAAATGACCCCTATGGCTTTATGGCGCGGTTTTACTGCGCGTAAGAGTTATCGGGATCAGCGTCACGCTTCTGGATCGATGGGCCGGAAAAGAGAGCGCGGAAAAGCGTGCGCCGGGGACAGCCCCGCATTGTTCCCGGCGCGGACTCTCTTTCAGGCTCAGTGCTTCCCCCAGTGGAGTACCGTATCGGGGAGAAGCGGAGAGACGCCCCGTTGAGATATTGGCGGTACGCGGTGTGAACGGGCTCTGAAGGCCGGAGTTTTTGATGAGGCCGGGAGGATCGCGGATCGTCGGCGATGTTCGATGGAAGGCTTCACTTTGAAGCCTAACAACATTTGAAAAGGAGACGTGTCGAATTGGAAAACAAGACAGGTGCAAGATGGTTGATAGTTGTGGGCGCGCTTCTCGTGCAATTATGCCTCGGCGCGATATACGCTTGGGGGACATTCACGCCCACTCTTCAGGCCGGAAAGGCAGAACTGCTCGCAACTTTAAAGCCGGCGCTCCTCTCGATAACTCCGGAGGATCAGGCGGATGTGAAAAAGGCGTTTGCTCCATATAAAGCTAAGACGGTTGACCCCCGAGGCGCCGTCGCGGCCGCGATTAAGGGCCAGATAGCGGAATATCTCGATCCCAAGGCCGCCGCTCAGGCGAAGATCGACAAGATGTCCACTCCCTTGCCGTGGTTTGCCATTGAGGCTCAACTTGTAAAGAGCAGCGCGAAATTAGCTGGTTAGTCACCGAAACCTACGACCGATATCGAAAAAGCGCGGCTCGAAGCAAGAATCGCGAAACTCGCCGATCCGGCTGAAATGACAGCCGCCAAGGATAAGGCTTTGCTGAAGATCAAAGCTCTCGCGGACGAACTCTCGACGCTGACTTCCCCCGACGTGCTTCCGAAGGTTAAGGCTTCGATTCTCGGCGCGGACCCGAAGGCCGGGGAGGAAGTTCTCAAAGCCGCCGGCGCGGAAATCACCGCCGGTGCGAAGGACACAGCCGCCGCGAACGCTGCGATAGCCGAAGCGAAAAAGGCCGCAAAGGCGGCGATCGTATCTCTCGCGGACCCCGCGACGGTGTTCGATCCCGAGAAACAGGCGGATCAGTTGAAAGCCGCCGAAATAATTAAAAAAGTTCCGGAGAGCGCATGGAAAAAGAATCTGTACGGCTTCAAGGCCTCTCAGGCGCAGTTCCCGTTCATGGCCGGACTATTCTTCTTTGCGCTGTCCATGATCCTCGCGGGCCGCTGGCAGGATAAATCAGGCCCGAAGATCGTCGCTCTCTCAGGCGGAATAGTACTTGGAATAGGATACATACTCGGTTCGTTCGGCGGCACCGGGCTCGGCGCCATGGTGCTGCTCGTCGGCGTTATCGGCGGTATCGGAATCGGCATGGGCTACGTTTGCCCGATCGCCGCTTGCGTGAAATGGTACCCGGATAAAAAAGGACTCATCACCGGACTCGCGGTCGCGGGCTTCGGCGCCGGCGCTTATATTTTCGCGAAACTCGGCGCGGCGTTCGTCCTCGCGGGCGGCGTGAGCCACGGCTTCTTGCTGCTCGGACTCATCTACCTTGTGTGCGTGGTTATCGGCGCGCTGCTTCTCAAGAACCCGCCCGCCGGCTACAAACCCGCCGGTTGGAATCCGCCGGCGCCCGCAGCAGGCGCTGCGGCTGTCGTGAAACAGGACTTCGCACAGGGCGAAATTATAAAGACCTCTTCCTTCTGGACGATCTGGCTCGCTTTCATGTTCTCGGCCGGAACGGGCCTGATGGTTATCGGATCGCTCAAGGATTTCGCCATCAATCAGGGCGGACTTGATGCAACCACGGCCACGGCTGCTCTCGGACTCCTCGCTCTGTTCAACGGCCTCGGCCGAGTGGTGTGGGGCACGGTGGCCGGAAAGATCGGCCCGAAGATCTCCTTCGTCGTTATGGCGCTCCTTCAAGCCGGCATGATGTTCTTGCTGCTCGGAATGGGCTCCGCTCCCGGCACGCTCACGATCGCGGCTTGCTGGGTCGGCTTCAACTTCGGCGGCAACTTCGCGATATTCCCGCTGCTCACCGCGGACTTCTTCGGCGTGAAGAACCTCGGCGCGAACTACGGCGTCGTGTTCACTGCGTACGGCATCGGCGGCATCGTCGGTCCGTTGCTCGCCGGAATGATCTGGGACACGCTCGGCTCATATCAGTGGGCGTTCATCCCGGCCGGCGCGGCCTGCTTGTTCGCCATGCTCCTCGGATTGCTCCTTAAGGCGCCGGGCAAAAAAGCGGCGTAATCTAAATCGAATTAATAGCGTAATAAAAGGGCTCCTTTCTCGAAAGGGGCCTTTTTTTTTGAGAAATCGGAAAAAGGGCGATCTACGGCGTTGCATCATCGACTCGCGCTCGGTCACATACGAAACAGTATGCTCCCTCGTTCTCGCTCGATGCGTCTTGTATCTCATCCCTTTTTCCGATTTCAACCCACATTGTTGAAAAGTTAGGACTAAGTATGCTCCTTCGCGCTCGCTTGCCGCGTCTTGCGCCTCACCACTTTTGGCAATTTCTCATAGGGATATTAAGATGGAATCATTCAACACCTTGGAAGTTAGGGGAATTATCCTCGTTACGATGCTCCGCAGCTTGGCTCTTTATTTCCTCGTTACGATGCTCTGCGTCGTAACGCGCGGCACGGCCGCTCTGCGGCCTGTATTTTTGTGTTACGTTTGAGTTGTAGCGCCGGGTCTCCGCACCCGGCCGAAGGGCGATCCCTCCCCAACCCCCGAAATGCCAACCCTGACATCCTGTCCCCGCGTGGATTCCGGAGCTCAGTCCGGAATGACGGCGAAAAGCGGCGATTCACGGCGTTGCGAGCGTGTACCTTTGTGACTGCGGAGCAGTCATTCCATGCATTCCGGCGCGGAGCGCCGGAACGAGTATTTTCCCCCCGAGGCGCAATTACGAAGCGAAGCCGGAATTGCGCGAGTGAAAAGTTTTGAAGAGGATACCCAAGGAGAAACTTTTTCAAAAGTTTCTCCTTGGGCAAAGTTTCCCTTGGGCCGTCGGAGGCGCGGGCGGATGTTTAAGGATTCATGGCGCTAAAAAAGGGCCTTGCGGCTCCGGAAAATGAGGGCGGATATGTAGGCAACCCTCCCGATCCGAGTTCGCGCCGGGAGAGTGTTGTTAGCAAAGGGCCCGGACGGTGAAGAAACAACTGCCTGAATCATGTAGAACAAACATACACAGATTCCGGATTGTTCAACTTCTTCGGCGGATCAAGAAGACATCGCCGCCGCGCCGGGCTCCTCGTGCCGGCCCTTTTTATCGGGCATCGGCTTTTAGATAGATTATTTATACCCGCGAGCGGGCGTGTTAAACGGAGCGGCGCGCAATTTTTTTGCAAATCTTATTTCGGTTTCCCGCCCGAAAAGCGGGACGGGGAATTGTGAAAAGGATTTCGAAGGTGAAAACTTCGGTGAAAATATACCTGTGGGCGCCGGGGGAGAACAGGGGCGGACCCGGGGTCGGCTTGCGCGGCGGCGGCGTGTCGTCTAATATTTATGTTCGTGTCATTACACTATTGACAGGGAGACCCTAAGTGGAAGTTGAAAAACAGCTTGAGATATTGAAACGGGGAGTGAAGGACCTTGTGTCCGAGGAAGACCTTCGCGAGGCGCTTAAGCGGTCGGTCGCGTCGGGGAAGCCGATGAAGATAAAGTTCGGATGCGACCCATCCGCGCCGGACATACACCTCGGCCACGTAGTGATATTGAGGAAGCTGCGAGCGTTCCAGAAGCTCGGCCACACGGTGCAGTTCCTGATCGGCGACTTCACGGCGCGGATCGGCGACCCCAGCGGGCGCTCCGCAACGAGGCCGCCGCTCACGGAGGAGCAAGTCCGCGAGAATGCGAAGACTTATCAGGATCAGGTCTTCCGCGTCCTTATCCCCGAACACACGGAAGTCGTGTTCAATAACGACTGGCTCGGCAAGCTCACGCCGCACGACATAGTGCGCCTGTGTTCCTCGCACACAGTGGCCCGGATGCTCGAGCGCGACGATTTCAGCAAACGGTTCAAGGAAAACGTGCCGATAAGGATACACGAGTTTTTGTACCCGCTTTTTCAGGGATACGATTCGATCGCGCTCGAAAACGACGTAGAGATAGGCGGCTCGGACCAGCTTTTCAACCTGCTCGTCGGCCGCACGCTCCAGAAGGATCAGGGGCTGAACCCGCAGGTGGCGATGACTATGCCGATCATCGAAGGGCTCGACGGCGTGATGAAGATGAGCAAGAGCCTCGGCAACTATGTGGGCGTCGCCGAATCGCCGGGCGAGATGTTCGGCAAACTCATGTCCATCCCGGACGAACTCATAACGCGATACATGCTGCTGCTCACCGACATCCCCGAAGAGGAGATCAACGGAGTGGCGATGGAGATATACTACGGGGCGAGCAACCCGCGCGACTTCAAGGTGCGGCTCGCGAAGGAGATCATCGGTTTCTTCCACAGCGCGGAGGCCGCGGAGGCCGCGCAGCGGGAATTCGAAAAAATCTTCTCGCGCCGCGAACTGCCCACCGACATGGAAACCTGTTCTCTGAGCGCCGAGGATATAAGCATCGTCGAACTCGTCGTGCGTTCCGGGCTCAGCGCCAGCAAAGGGGAGGCGCGCCGCCTGATTCGGCAGAAAGCGGTCGAACTCGACGGAGTGATTCTCGAAGACGAAATGGCGGTCGTGCACATACGGCCGGGCGCGGTTCTCAAGGTGGGAAAACGGCGCTTCGTGCGTCTTGACATCTGCTGAAGCCGTCGCTACACTTTACATCTGCGGGTGATTAGCTCAGTTGGTTAGAGCGCATCCCTGATAAGGATGAGGTCGGTGGTTCGACTCCACTATCACCC
>JAKLIR010000251.1 GCA_022709505.1 bacterium
CTGCACACCATCATCGGCGCGGGCGCCGCGGAAGGCGCGATAGACGCCTCGAACATCCTGAAACCCGCCCTCGCGAGAGGCGAACTGCAGTGCATCGGCGCCACAACCTATGACGAATACAAGAAACACATCGAAAAAAGCGCCGCCCTCGAACGAAGGTTCCAGCCGGTGTTCGTCGAAGAACCCACGATCGAGGAAACGATAAGCATCCTGCGCGGCCTCCGCGACAGATACGAAGCCCACCACCGCGTGAGCATCACGGACGGAGCGCTGCTCGCCTCCGCAAGGTTCGCAAGCCGCTACATTCAGGACAGATTCCTCCCGGACAAGGCGATCGATCTCATAGACGAAGCATCGTCCCGCGTCCGGATAAAACACCACATTTCGCCGCCGGACCTCAAAGAGCTCGAAGACAGCCTCGAAGCGCTCCGGACCGAAAAAAACACAGCCGTGATGTCCCAGCAGTTCGAAAAAGCGGCGTCCCTTCGCGACAAGGAAAAAGAACTCGAGGACAAGCTGCGCGAGGAATCAGAAAAATGGCGCTCTTCGTCCGACGGAAGCAAACTGGTGGTAACCGAGGACGAGATATCCGAGATAGTTTACATGTGGACGTCAATCCCCGTGTCCAAGCTCCGCGAGGAGGAAAGCGCGAGGCTGCTCGGGATAGAAGACGCTCTTAGAAAAAGAATCATCGGGCAGGATCAGGCTATAAAGACGATCTCGAAAGCGATAAGACGCGCTCGCGTCGGACTGAAAGAAGCCACCCGCCCGATGGGCTGCTTCTTCTTCGCCGGCCCGACCGGTGTCGGAAAAACCGAACTCGCCAAGGCGCTCGCCGAGTTCCTCTTCGGCGATGAAAAATCGATCATCCGAATCGACATGTCCGAGTACATGGAGAAAGCAACCGTCTCGCGTCTCGTCGGCGCTCCTCCCGGATACGTGGGCTACGAAGAAGGCGGCCAGCTCAGCGACGCCGTCCGTAGAAAACCATACTCCGTCGTACTTCTCGACGAAATCGAAAAAGCGCACCCCGAAGTGTTCAACCTCCTCCTTCAGATCATGGAGGACGGGATGCTCACCGACTCCCACGGGCGCAAAGTGAGCTTCAAGAATTCGATTGTGATAATGACAACCAACGTGGGCGCGGAACTTATAAGTAACGTCACCCCGGTGGGATTCAGACAGGCCGCACCCGATCTCGATAATCCGGACGTGCTCGAAAAAGAATATGAATCCATGAAGGAAAAGATCACCCGCGAACTCAAGAAAGCATTCAGGCCCGAATTTCTGAACCGTGTGGACGAAGTGCTCATATTCCACGCCCTCGGGCGGGAAGTCATAAGAGAGATCGTGGACCTTTTCGTTCAGAGGCTCCGCGAGCGAGTGGAGTTGAAAGGATTGAAACTCGAAGTCGATGAGGCCGTGACTGAGAGAATATGCGCGGAGGGATACGACCCGACCAACGGCGCGAGACCCGTCAGACGGCTCGTGCAAAAATACATAGAAGACCCCCTTTCGGAAAAACTTTTACTGTGTAAATACACCGAAGGGGAGACTTTCAAAGTCCGGCTCGACGAAGGCCTCGTCGTGGTTCAGGGAGATTCCTGTAAAACAGAATCACCTATAAACTGAAACGCATAGCCCGGAACGTTTTAAATTTGACTTTAACGGTTCGCCGTGGTACAATAATACCCATGTTGTTTTCATCTAATTTTCCTCTAACAAACTAACATTAGGAGGCGGCTATGTATAGAGTCGGCGACAAGATTTTGCATCCCCTGCACGGAGCCGGTGTCATCACAGCAATAGCTCAACAGACAGTCCTCGGGAACATCAAAGACTACTACATAGTAAACCTCTTAATGAAGAACATGACAATCAGCCTTCCGGTCGAAGGGTCCGACCAAAACGGTGTGAGAAAGATTGTTAAATCAGAAACGATCGATGAAGTTATTCAAGGCCTGAAATCGAAAAAAGTGCATGAGGAGCCGGCAAACTGGAACCGCAGATACAAGGCCAATCTCGACAGGATCAAAACAGGCGATGTTTATGAAACAGCCGAAGTTCTCCGCAATCTATATTTAAAAGATAAGAGAAAAGGGCTTTCGATGGGCGAGAAAAAGATGATGGACAACGCGATGCAGCTTCTCGTCGGCGAGATTTCGATCTCCAAGAAAGTCACGCTCGACAAAGCAAAAGTCTATATCATGGACGCCCTTTACTGATTTGTGAACTGCTCCCGAGGCAAGGAATTTTATTGACTTCGGAGCATGAAAAATGAAGTTAAAACCAATGAAAAGGCCCGCAAAAGCGGGCCTTTTTAATTTCTATCAAGAAAAATCTGATTCTTCAGGCTTTTTTGGAGTTCATGCTCTTCATAAGGCGGGATTTTTTCCGCGCCGCGGTCTTCTTGTGGATAATTCCCTTCTGGGCTGTCTTATCCAATGTTTTGCACGCTTCGCTTACAGCGGCTTTGGCTGCGGACGCATCGCCTCCGGCGACTTCTTTCGTCGCCTTTTTCACAACAGTTCTCATTTTCGCCTTGGCGTTTCTATTTCTTTCGCGCCTTTTTTCGTTCTGTCGAAGCCGTTTTTCGGCTGATTTTACATTCGGCATACCTTTTTCTCCCGATCCATCCTAATAATTTTTTCAACACAGAATGAATAATATAAGCCACGGTGTATTTTTTTTCAATACCGCCGGTGATTTTGGATTTCGGGCCTTCTTGCCTTCCCGTCGATCCCGCAAGCCGAATATCGGAATCGGTCAAATTCACTTAGAGACTTTTTTCTTCGCCGCCTTCTTTTTCGGCGCCGCTTTTTTCGGGCGCTTCACCTGAGCGGTCTTGGCGACGCCTTTCGCGGCGATCTTGTGATATTCCTGAATCGACCGGATAGTCATGCCGCGGGTTCGGATCGCTTCCATGCCTTGAACCGTCGCCTGAGCACCGGCGAGGGTTGTAATAAGAGGAATATCGCGGGCGACCGCCGTGCTGCGTATCTTAGCCTCGTCAACTTTAGTGCTTTTTCCGGCAGGCGTGTTGATCACAAGAGCCACTTCGTTGTTTTTGATTATGTCTATGACGTTCGGCCGGCCGTCCTCAAGTTTATAAACGAGCCGCGCGTCTATCCCGTTGCGCTGAAGCGTGCTCGCGGTTCCGGACGTAGCGACGATCTTGAACCCCATGTCGATGAGCTTTCTCGCTATCGGCACTATCGCTCTCTTGTCGTTGTTGTTCACGCTGATGAAAACGTTGCCTTCTTTGGGAAGTTTCTGTCCGGCCGCAAGTTGCGATTTAAGGTATGCCATCCCGAAGTCGATATCTATCCCCATCACCTCGCCCGTCGAAAGCATCTCAGGTCCGAGCGTGGCGTCAACGCCGGGGAACCGGACGAACGGAAAAACGGCTTCCTTCACGCTCATGTATTCCGGCGTGACTTCCTTCAGAATTCCTTGCTTCTTGAGGCTTTCCCCGAGCATGACACGGGTCGCCACTTTCGCCCACGGAATGCCTGTGGATTTCGACACGAACGGGATTGTGCGCGACGCCCTCGGATTGACTTCGAGGACATAGATGACTCCGTTCTTCACGGCGTATTGCACGTTCATCAGCCCGACCACGTTCAGCTCGCGCGCAAGAGCCCGCGTAGCCCCTTTTATCTCTTCGACCGTCGCCTCGCTGAGGGTGTACGGAGGCAGGCAACATGCGCTGTCGCCGCTGTGTATTCCGGCCTGCTCGATATGTTCCATCACGCCGCAGACCACACAGCGCTCGCCGTCCGCCACCGCGTCCACGTCGATCTCGATAGCATCATCGAGAAACCTGTCCAGAAGCACCGGGCGGCCCGGCGAAACCTCCACGGCTCTCGCCATATATTCCCGCAAATCGTCTTCCTCGTACACAATCTGCATCGCACGGCCGCCCAGAACGTACGAAGGTCTGACAAGAAGCGGGTAGCCGATCTGACGCGCCTTCCTCACCGCCTCTTCGACTTCCTCCGCGGTTTCGTTGTCGGGCTGCATCAGATTAAGCTTGTCGAGAAGCGCCTTGAACTTCTTCCTGTCCTCCGCGCGGTCTATGCTTTCAGGGGATGTCCCGAGGATCGGAACCTTTTCATTCATGAGCGAGGTGGCGAGGTTCAGCGGCGTCTGTCCGCCGAGCTGAACAATCACCCCGTGAGGTTTCTCCACGTCGATGATGTTCATTACGTCTTCGAACGTCAGAGGCTCGAAATACAGCCTATCCGATGTGTCGAAGTCTGTTGAAACCGTTTCCGGGTTTGAATTAATGAGGATCGCCATATATCCGGCTTCCTTGATGGCGTACGCCGCATGAACGCAGCAGTAGTCGAACTCTATTCCCTGCCCTATGCGGTTGGGGCCTCCGCCGAGGATGATGACTTTGCCCTTCGTCTTTTTATCGCCCGTGGGTTTCCTCGATTTCTTCTCGTATGAAGAATATCTTGCCGCAGCCTCGGACGCGCCGGTTCCCATCGCGTCCATTTCATTGTACGCCGCGGCGACACCCGCGCTTTTTCTCTGTTTTCTCAATTTCTTCTCCTCCGTTCCGAGCAATTCCGCCGCGCGGCGGTCACTGAAACCATATTGTTTCGCCTTCAAGAGCAATTCGGCCGGCGCGGTTTCAAGCCTGTACTTGCCAAGCTCAGCTTCGAGCACCGTGATTTCCTTTATTTGACGGATGAACCAAGGGTTGATCCCCGAAATCTCCGATATTTCCTCTTCCGGAACACCGGCAAGCAAAGCGAGCCGTATATAGCTCGGCCTCGCGGGGTTCGGTCTGCTCGCCAGTCCTCTCAACATCGCCGCGTCGAGCTTCGCGCCGTTCGG
Source organism: bacterium (assembly GCA_022709505.1). Lineage (GTDB taxonomy): Bacteria > UBP15 > UBA6099 > UBA6099 > UBA6099 > JAKLIR01. Next base: position 4,849 of record JAKLIR010000251.1, read on the forward strand.
CGCAATCAGCTTTTCCGTGCCGAAACCCATCAGCAATCTCCGGCTCTCGAGAGCGCGCATTGCTTTCTGCAACGCTTCTTTGAAAGTTCTTCCGAGTCCGACCGCCTCGCCTATCGACTTCATTGATGTCGTCAGGGTGTCTCCGGCCTTGGGAAATTTTTCAAAAGCGAACCGGCTCATTTTCACTGCACAGTAATCCGGGTCCGGAGTCGTGAAATAGTCCGCCCGGCCCGTGGCAGGGTTCTTTATCTCGTTTATAGCCGATCCGCTTGCTATACCCGCGACCACTCGCGCCACCGGATATCCCGTAACCCGCGAGACGAGAGTCGTCGTTCGTGAAATCGTCGGGTTGACCGAGATAATCAGCGTTTCCCCCGTTCGCCTGTTCACAGCGAAACGGACATTCGCGCAGCCGCGAATCCCAAGTGCGCGCGCCGCGGCGACCGCCTTCCCTTCAAGATCGCATATCTCTTTCGTGGAGAATGTTTGCGCCGGCGCCACCACCGTGCTGTCGCCCGAGTGAACACCCGCCGGATCGATGTTTTCCACCGTCGAAACCACGAGCGTGTTTTCCCGCGAGTCGATGATTACGACGAATTCCATCTCCGCGTATCCGTACACGCTTTGTTCTATCAGCACTTCACCTATAGGACTCGAAGCGATTGAGAATTTCAG
>JAKLIR010000252.1 GCA_022709505.1 bacterium
CTCCGCCGACTGGGATATCTTTTCTTCAAGTATTTTCGCCGCCGCCTCCGCCTGCTCTTTCATGGCGGCCGCTTCATTCCGCAAGTCGCTGAAATCCTTGCGCAACGAAGATTCCACTGACTCCATCTTTTCGGAATATTTCTTCTCCCGCTCCGCGCTTCCGCTTTCCATCTCTCCGCGAAGGGACTCCGCCGACTGGGATATCTTTTCTTCAAGTATTTTCGACGCCGCCTCCGCCTGCTCTTTCATGGCGGCCGCTTCATTCCGCAAGTCGCTAAAATCCTTGCGCAACGAAGATTCCACTGACTCCATCTTTTCGGAATATTTCTTCTCCCGCTCTGCGCTTCCGCTTTCCATCTCACCGCGCAGGGACTCCGCCGACTGGGATATCTTTTCTTCAAGTATTTTCGACGCCGCCTCCGCCTGCTCTTTCATGGCGACTGCTTCATTCCGCAAGTCGCTGAAATCCTTGCGCAACGAAGATTCCACGGACTCCATCTTTTCGGAATATCTCTTCTCTCGCTCCGCGCTTCTGCTTGCCATCTCACCGCGCAGGGACTCCGCCGAATGGGATATCTTATCTTCAAGAATTTTCGACGCCGCCTCCGCCTGCTCTTTCACGGCGCCGGCTGATAACTCGGTACTTTTCTTCAACTGATCAACCGAATCGGACAACTCCTTCTTGATGTCTGCTATTGCCGCGGCCGAGTCCTCGCGTGACACATATTTAACCGCCAACTCACTGAAAGCAGTCTCCACGCTTTTCTTTGCATTCGTTAACTCACGCACCATTTCGATCTTTATTTCGTCGATTCGCGCGGCGACGGCCTGCCTCAGTTCTCCCATGAGTATTTCAGCGTCGTGTTGCCGGTTACTCAGACCGCCGATGTTTTGATCGAGAGAATCCGTTTTCGATTTTATCTCATCGACGGCTGTCGCCGTCTCCTGCTTCATAGCGGCTATCTCCGACGTTGCTTCATCTTTAATAAGGATGATTTTCGATTCGAGTTCCTGTTTGAGAGAAGCCGCGGCCTGTTCCGCCGCTCGCTCGGCTTCGGTTTTCGAGTTTTCCCTGACAGCAGCCTCGGTCTTTTCCATTGCGGCGGCGATCTTATTTTCAAGCTCTTGCAACGATGCGGACGCGGACAGGAGCTTTGTTTCGGTCTTTTCAGCGAGTTCGTCCAATTTCAGGGAAAGACCTCGATCCGCTTTTTCCAGCTCACCGCCGAAAAACTCTTTCATCCTCTTTTCGAGAATCGAAATTTCCGATCCGATTTTAGAGGTCATTTCCGATTTCAGTTCATCTACGGCGCCTGCGATCTTATTCGTGAAAGCTTCCGCCTCGGCTCTTCTCGCTGCCAGTTCCGTTTCGACGGCTTCCTTCAACGCTTTCTCAAAAACCGCGCTCTCGCCTCTCAGCTTTTCGGCGCTTTCGATAAGGCTCGATTCCGTAACGAGTCTCCCGGCCGTTTCGAGCAGCAATTCGCGAAACGCCCTTTCCACTTCGCTGAATTTCTCTTCGAAAAATCTCTCGATCTTCCCATCGAGCTCGGCGCCGATATCCACTGACATGCGCTCTTTTTCGTTGGAAAGGAAATACTGCTGGTGATCCGCGAACAATGAATCCCGGAGTCGCTTGCCGATCTGTTCCGCTTCGTCTTTTATCCGCTCGCCGAGGAACTGCCGCCATCTTTCGTCCTCGATAACAAGGGGAACGAACGCACCGCTCTCTTCCGCCCTGCCGAGAGGCCCTTCTCTCTTGAAGCCGATCTTGTATTCTGCCTCCAATATCACACTGTCCCGCTCAACATCCTTCACCGAGCTGTACGGTATCGATGCGCGATACGGAGATGTGAAACCCGCGTCGTTAGTTATCGTGACCAGAAGCACGGCGCCGTCCTCGAGATTCACGGACACGTCCTTCACAAATCCTACTACTCTGTCCGATCCGTCCTGATACACTTTGGAGCCGAGGAACTGTATGTCCTTCTCAAAAAGAGACATCAACCGAGGATTATCCGGCAGGTTAACAACTGAATCCGCCGACAAAAGGGTTATCGCGAAAGTGCCGAAACTGTTGACATTCGCAATTGGAACCACTCTTATTCCGACGCCGGGTTTGCTCGCCGTCAGAACAAACGCCTCCATCTTTCCCGCATCATAGTCGATGAGAAAGCTGCTGATGGATCCGATTTCCACGCCGTCCCTGATGCTGACGACCGGCAAACCTCTAAGTTCGGTCAGTCTTTTCGACCCCTGACTTTTGTTCATTGCGTCGGCTTTCAATTGATTCCACCAAAATACATTAATAAAATGGAGTAACAGTAATGATATATAAAAATCCACTCATGTTCAATTAATTCCGTCGATTTAACCACCTCGACGTTGAATATTGTTCAACCGTCACAGCCCGTCCGGCAATACCTCGATCAACCCAAGAAGAGTGCCAACGAATATCCGATCCGACTTTCCGGACCTCGAAATGACTCTGCAATCGGGGCCGACGTATATTTTTCTCTTCAGCTTCCCGTCATAGCCATAGATCCTTAAAAAAGGTTCGACCATCCCACAAGTATAGACCTGTTTTCGTCGCGGGTCCGCGCAAACCGGCCTCGTGAGAGGAGGCGCATGAAAAACGTGCAGAATGTCAAACGTTATCTCATCCAATTCGAAGAATTTCCCGGTCAGGCCGTCGGTAACGTACACTTTCCTCCCCTTTTCGTCCAGATCCACTCCTCCCGATGCAAAAGACCGAAGGAACTTTTTCCTTCTTGGATGAAGGCTGTACATTTCTATCTCGGACAAAAGGTTGACGTCCATCCAGTTGGATGTAAAAAAAGTCCTTCTCTCCGGATCGGTCACAATCATTGTCGGAGAACCCGATATGATGCCGCGTCCGACGTATTTCAGGTCCGGAAGGCTGAATTTAAAAGCAGTTCCCTTGCCTTCGTGCGACACCGTCACTCTATTTCCGAGCGGGTCCATTATTATGAATTGCGGATATGCGGAGACCTCCCTCGACCCTAATAATCCGAGCGTCCCGGGATCTAAAATCAGGAGTTTTTTCCCATAGTAATCCGTTGCGAGAAGTTCTTTTCCATCCGGTGTGAGCGCAAGACCGAAAAGTCTCGATTTCCAAACCGAAACCTCCTTTCGCGGCCCCTTTCCGATCGAAACACGAAAGAGCCCTCGGAACTCACTTCCTTCCGGCCCTTCCGCGCTTCCGTCCGCCGTGAAATACACAGTCTCATCATCAGGCGCAATCAGAATGGAACGCACCCCCTCATACGGGGACCTTACTCTATCCGAACTGATTTGCACTTTCGACGAGTCGAAAAACATGTGGATCGGCCTGACCCGCTTTTCGGTTTCCAGTTTCGTCAGATCCGATTTTTTTATCACCGGCGGAGTGAACATCAAAAAGACAACGAGGGTTGCGACGTTGGTAACGATTCCTACGCTGAACTCGGGACGCACCTTGCGCCAAGCCGCGAGAACGACCGCGGCCGCATAAGAGACGATCATCAGCCATGGATGAAACGGTATTATGATCCTCGAAAAAATCAGAGTGATGCATATCAGGAAGCCCCAGTAAGCCGAAACCGCCGCTATCCGGTACATCCTGCTTCGTTTTCCGGTTCCTATCTTCTCTGAAAACAAATACACGGCCGCCAGCCCGAGCGCTCCCGGAACCGTCAATGGAAACACCCCGCCGAGAAAAAGGCAAACGCTTATCAGTGGAAATATCGCTGTTAAATATCGCTTTATCATGTAGCCCGCGGCTTCATTCCGCGATTTTTATCTTTGACAGTCCCTTGCCCTGCATGTTTGTCACATATATCGCTCCATTGATAAACAACGGGTTCGCCGGCCCCTGAAGCCCCTTCGCCGCTATTTCAACTTTTCCACCATCCCCGAGCCGGGCAAGCTCTCCGGTCGTGAAGAGACACGCGTACAAAACCCCTTCCGGGGAAATCGCTATTCCGTCAACCGTTTTCAGCTCTTTCGACACCGTCTTCTTCTTCCCTTTGTTGTCACCGGAAACCGGTGTCGCGAAAACTTTATTCGAAAGAGTCTGTGCAACATAAAGAACCGCGCCTTCGTCTCCTATCGCCAACCCGTTCGCGAAGCTTATCCCGCTCAACATGACTTCCTTAACTCCGTCTTTACGTATGGCGGTAACGGTTCCGGCATCCGAATCGGAAACATAAACAACATCGTCCGGGCCCACCGTTATCCCATTCGGAGTTTTGAATCCCGAAGCGTAAACATCTCCTTTTTTCCCATCCGACGAAACCATCAGCACGTCGGACTTCGAGTACTCGGCGAGAAACAGCCTGTTCTTCGAATCACAAGCTAAGCCCGCGGCGCCGGGACTCGCCTGAAAAAACATCTCCGCTTTTTTGTCGCTCAAAATCTGAAGTATGCGGCCCGTTCCGTTCTCCACCGTGAAAACCTTGCCGTTCGGGCACGCGGCTATCCCCTCCGTTTTGGTAAGCTGATCCACGAGAACCGTTTCCACAACAGCCTCGCCGGCGGCGCCCGCCGCTGGTGAAATCGAGTAGATTAATGCGACGGAAATTAATGCTATCGTCCCGATGTTCTTTAAGATTCTCATTTGACCACCTCACGTATGATGCGATAACGTATTATACTACACCGTGCCGCAAATCGTGCATAAGCGTCCCCTGACGTTCGATCGGGGGAAGACTGGCGATGAAACACGACGGGTAGTACAATTGATGGAACGCGGCAAAGAAGAACATGGAACGGACGGGAATAAATGGACGATATTTATCGTTTCAAAAAAATGGCGGTGATAGGGATAGGGCTCCTCGGTGGATCGCTTGCCAGATCGGCTAAAAGATACGGCCTCGTCTCCGAAGTTTCGGGGTGCGGAAGAGATGAGAAAAGGCTTGAATACGCCCTCAAGAACAACATCGCGGACAGTGTGACGAAAGACCCTTGCGAAGCGGTACGCGGAGCGGACCTCATCGTGATATGCACACCCGTGAGAGTAATCCCGGACATCATGGAAAAAATATCGAGCCGCCTTTCTCCGCACGCGATAGTCACGGATGTCGGGAGCACGAAAACGCAAGTGGTGGCCGCGGCGGAGAGGATCCTGCCGCCGGAAGTCAGTTTCATCGGCGCGCACCCGATGGCCGGAAGCGAGGAAGCCGGCGTGGAGGCTTCCACCGACACGCTTTTTGAAAACGCGATATGCGTCCTCACATCCTCGAACGGGACGAATCTCTCGGCGCTCGACCGGATGGACCGTTTCTGGAAAACTCTCAAGGCGAGAGTGATGATAATGCCGCCCGAAGAGCACGACCTGCTCGTGGCGTCATCGAGCCACCTTCCGCACATCGCGGCCGTGGCTTTGGTTAACTGCATTGAAAACACAGCCGGCGCCCACGAAAAAGTCATTCCCCTGCTCGCCGGCGGTTTCAGGGACACAACACGTATAGCATCCGGCTCCTCGGAGATGTGGAGAGATATCTGC
>JAKLIR010000253.1 GCA_022709505.1 bacterium
CCGCGAGGATCGCGGTTAAGTTCATTATCACCGGTATGATCAATATCCATTGTTCCGAATCGGATATACGAGCCCATAAACCCGTTATCACGTAGAAAATCGGAGCGAGTCCGCATGAGGTGGCCGCCGTTATCATGTCGGACACCGGCGAATTCCGAAGGACTATGGGGTAAATGCTTTCCATCCCGAGGTGCGGATGCAGAAACACGGGCAATCTCAGGGCGGCCGCGAGCATGATTATTCCGGCCATGACGGCGCGATTCTTTTGATTCGGGATCGCCGGTGCGGACGATCTGTGCTTCTTTTCAACTAATTGAGTCATTGAAGGTTAGTTTCGGCGGCATGACATGTTTTGTCAAGAAAGCGATTTCAACCCGGATTCGTCAACAGGCCGCCGAATCCGGGGATTAAAGACAAATAAAAAGGGGCCGTTGCGAAACGGCCCCTCCGTAACGTTCTTGGTTCTTTCTATTACTGGACTTTGAAATACGTCTGGTCCGTGAACCACGCTGAAGTCACGTGGCTGACGTCGTAGGGTTTTCCTTCGATCGGGGTGGGGAAATTCGTGATTGTCGCGCCCGCCCAGAGGAACTGATAGACGCCGCTTTTGTTTTCGCCGATTTTCTTCAAGGCGTCTTTCTTGATAGCGAAGGTGAGGTGGTTGCTTCTCGCCTTACAGGACACTGCTTTCTCGTCCATGATCGTGGTGTTGCCCTGCATATAGCCGTAGAAGCAGGGTTTGATCAAGCCGCCGGCCATGGCCGCGAGAGGGGCGTCGAGCAGAATCGCGCCGCCGCCTGAGTTGAGCAGTGAATCGAGGTCTTTCACCTTGCCGATTTTGTCCGGGTTGAGAACGAGGCCCACATAACCGTGAATATCGATCGGGTTCATCGTTCCTTCGGAGATTTTATTCTGTACGGCGAGGTCGGCGTAAACCGCATTGTCGTCGTAGCCGATTCTGTAATCAACGAAGTCGCCGTCGGGGATGATCTGATCGTCCGGATCATCGAGAGGATCGTCGTCGGTGGCCATTTTCATCATGCAGCCGCGGGGAAGGGCGTTCTCACAGGCCTTCAACCCTTCTTCCGATCTTGTGCAGTCGCCGTCCACATAATCCTTGACGAAGAGTTCTTCGTTTGCTATCACGGTGCAGGGGACCGTGGTGAAAGCGTTAAGGGAGGAATCAACTGCGTGAATGGAGAAAATAATTTCATCTCCGCTGTTGAACGCGGGGAACTCTCCGGTCCATGTTTTTCCATCGCCTTCGAGTGTGATGGTCTTCCAAACCATGTCGCTGTTGACCATGTAGTAAATGTTGACCATACCTGTTTCGTCCTGTGTAACCGATGGATCGTTCGAAATCTTCACGGTGATCTTTGTCGGTTGTCCGGCGACCGGGTCCGCCGGTTCGAGCGTATAGCCTTTCAGTTCCGGTGGGAACCTTGTCGCGAGCAATCTTTGGATCATGTCCTGAAGGTCCGGCGGAAGACCGCTCATGTCAACCGCGTTGGCGCTCGAAGCCCACAACATCAGTCCGAGGCACGTTGCAACTACTAAATACCCTATTTTTCGCATTTGCTTCCTCCTTCTGTAGCTGTTATCGTTTGCATTATATTTACCGTTCCGAAAATGTAAATAGAAAAACCAATGAAAACTTACATGGAAACGGATTTTTTTATTCGCAATACGGAAAACCCTAAAGAAAAAAGAAGGTATGTTGATTCATAATCGGTGTTAGTGTTTTTAATGAAAGAATCCACCGGTTTTGGCCTGATAACTCCTGTTTATATTGTCTCCGAAGCCCGTTCTGAATTATTGTTCCCAAAACCAGATAAAGGATACGGGCTAATAAGAAAATGATTTGTATAGATTGTTTTTACAATACAAAACCCCATATATAAACAAACAAGAACAAAACAGGGATCGAACGATCCCGTCGTTCAAGAAAATACCGGCGCGGGTGTGAAAAGCTTAGTCGCGCGGCGCGTATTTGTAGATGTTGACCCCGATCCTCATGTTGCTGTGATCCGGGACGGGAACGTTCCCTTCGGTTGAGGCAACCGAAATTGTTTTCCCGGATTTTGAAGGGCCGTGGTCCTTGGAGAGGTCGATCTCGATCTTGAGAATATCGCCCTCAACTTTCATTTCGATGTTCTTCATTTTTCCTCTTTCCTTCTATCTTTCTGTTCCTGAACTTCCTTGCGCATCTGATCCGCGTACTTTTTTATTTCCATGAGGGTTTTTCTCACTCTGGTTCCAGCAGCGTTATTACCTCGCATGAATTTCCCGTAATCATCTTCTCCGGCTGCCACTATCCCTTTAAGGCCTTCCCAACTCGTCGCCATGAAAAATCCTCCAAACTATATATTTCTCAGTATTCTATCATTATATTAAAACTGAAGTCAAATACATTAAAAAAAATAGTTAATAATTGAATAATATATGGATAATTAAGAGCTTCTAAGAAGCGACCGTGTTTCTGCCGGAGTCTTTTGCGCGGTAGAGGGCGTTATCCGCGTTCTTAATCAGTTCTTTTTTGTCTTCCGCCGGCGGGGTGGAACTTATGCCGAGGCTTATTGTTATGCCGAAAGGCCTGTTTTCGGAGTCTCTGAAATTGTGTTTTGAGACTGCTCGCCGCAGTCTTTCCGCCACGCTCACAGCTCCGGCGGTGTTGGTTTCCGGGAGTATCGCCACGAACTCTTCGCCGCCGTATCTGCAAAGAATGTCTATATTTCTCAGTTGATTTTGTGCGATTAGGCTGATTTCTCTAAGGACTGAATCGCCGGTCGGGTGGCCCATTGTATCATTAAGTTTTTTAAAGTGATCTATATCAAAGAGAATTATCGAAACGGGTCTGTCATAGCGTGCCGCTCTCAGAATTTCCCTGTCGAGAGCTTCTTGAAAGAACCTGTGGTTGAAAAGGCCTGTCAGTCCGTCGGTGTCCGCCATGTTTTTGAGTTTGGCGCGCAAGGTGATGTTTTCCACCGCGACCGCGAGAAAACCGGAGAGAATGCTGAATTCGTCGAGCAATTCGGGCTGAAAACTGAAATCGGAGAAGTTCGAGACCACGACGATGCAGATTAAACCGTTTCCTCTTCTTATGGATTCAATGTGCATCGCGACCGGGGAGCTCGGTGTTATCAGGATAGTGTCCGGAATGGTGTGCGAACTTTCCGCGTTCCACGACACCGCGAAGTGTTCTTTGTCGCCCATCTCGGACATTATCATTTTAATCATGGGGTGGTCGAAGGGCATGTCCTGAGCCGCTTCATCGGGGTCCGATGGGTAAAGGTAGGCCAGTCTTTGTTCGGGCGAAGCGGTTATGACGTCCACTCTCTCGACATCGAGAAGGTCTTTCCCGTAGCGGCTGAACAGGGTGACGGCGCGCTCGATGTCGTTCTGCGCGTTGAGTTCGCGGGAATAGTTGATCTGAAGATGTCTGCGTTCGATGTCGATGTTGATTTTATTGAGAAGGAATTCCTTCTCGGCCATCGTCTGGCCGAGCGCCTCGCGGTCGTCCACGAGTTCCTGATATTTCAGTTCTATCCGTTCGTTCAATTCGTCTATTTTTTTATTCTGTCTCTCGATGTCGAGTCTGGCCCGGCGCTCGTTTTCTTCGAGTGAAGCTATCACAATGAAGACGAGGAACATGAATCCGAGGCGCAGAAGGAAATCTCCCAAGAACAGTTGTTCGGATCCGGTCATGAAATATATTGCAGCGTAAGCCGCGCCGGATAGAACAGTGACTACAGCGCCGGCGGCGAATCCGAATAGAAAAACCTCCATTGCGATAAAAGGATAGAAGGCGAGATAGAAGTTGCTTTGGGCGTTGCCGGTGGAGTAAATGAGAAGGGAGACGAATACTATGTCGAAAGCTATCGCGCCTTGAAAGATGGCGCGTTTTCTTTCCGGGTATGAGCCGGCGACCGCGACCGCTCCGAATGTATAGAGAGAGAACCAAAGGAGAAGAGGGATCGTCGAAAGGATCAGCCGTTCTTTGGCGATGACGAGGGTTTCGTCCATCATGCCGTAGTAGGCGGCGACCCATACCGCCGCACCGGCGAAGAGAGCTATGCGGGGTGCGAGAAATATCCGTCCGTCAAAATCCCGAGGGGCGCTTTTTCCAGCAGGTGGCCGGTTTTTTATGATTCGCATCCGGTTTTATCAGAAGAAATCAAAATGCTTTTTATCGTAATACAGATGTTGGTCCGTCATGAGGATTGAACTGTATCTATCCATCGGTATCTCGGAGGAATCGCTGTTGAGGAACCTTCCCCCTTCATTCTTGAAGAAGAACATCAAAGGTAGAAGAAGATCGTTTTTCTTCGCGTCCGGATCCACGAGGTACGCCAAGTTCGTCTCTTGGTTGTAATAAACGTTGGACATGGAGAGCGAACAGAATTCCGGCCTGAAATCTTTTATGAAGTCATTCACCATGTTGAATGTGGCGCGCCTGTTTCCGGCGCATTTTTCGGCTTTCGGCGCTATCAGCCCGACGGGATTCATGTTCCACGATCCCTTCGCGTCTTTCTCGACTATCGGGTCCGTTCTGAACAGGGGTTTGCACTGAAGGCAGAACCATGTGTCCGGAGAGAAAAAAGCCGTGTGCATCGTGAACCAGCCTTCATGCTGTTCGTAGGATGTCGTGATCCCGGTGGGCAGGCGCGTGTCCGCGAGTTGATATGGATTTTTCCAGCGGCCGATGAACCCCATGTCAACTTTTTTGCAACTGTATTTTTCCACTCTCAAACGCACTTCCTTCACGAGTTCGTAGTGGTTGGGTTGAGTGATGTCTTCCTTGATTTCCTTGAACTTGTTAGTGTCCCACGCCGCTTCGTTATATATCACTTTTCCATATTTGCTTATCTGTTCGGAATGCGCCACCGCCTCGCGAACGTCGCCGAGATATATGTGCATGAAACTCGTCGTGTCTTCTATCAACGAGGAGAAATCTTTGGTATATGTCATGTAAACGTCCCAATAAAGTCGATCCATCACGCTCACCTCAAGAAGTGATTTTGAATTATTATACAAAAATAGATAACGATTGGGTATCGCACTTCATTATTTATAATTTTGTATTGAAAATGCGATAATCAATATTAATATCCTGATAAATGCCGCGCCGTTGAGTTTTTTTTGTTCTTGCGAGGAAACGAAGAAGAGGCGTGAGACGGGCATACGCAATATTCCCCGTGGAGAAAGCGCGCGGGATCGGGACGGGCGTTTATTGAGACCGAGAATTGAAAAAACAGCGTATTCGGTGATATTGCCGGGACTGATTTTCGCCTGTGTTTTTTTCGCGGGATCGATTTCGGCGTTTTCCGCCGGCGACAATGCGAAAGTGATTTCGGCGGTGCGCCCGAAGGCGAATTCGCTGATCGATGTGAAGATCGACCGGGGAGTGCTCGACGGGGTGATGCCGGGAGTTGAATTTGATGTGATCAGGGCAGGAAAGACGTTGGGACGTGTGAGCATATACGGCTCGGCGGCGAAGGTGAGCG
>JAKLIR010000254.1 GCA_022709505.1 bacterium
TCACTGTTATCGTTTAATCCGGGATAAAAACAACACGACAAAGAAAGCCCGGTTGATCCGGGCTTTCTTTTTAGGCAGTTACAAGGATGCGAAAAATATATTAAAAAAATATTAACTTAGAAAGGCAACTGTTCCCGTTGCAGGGCGAGCATTTCGTCGAACATTTTCTTGCAGTCTTCCCGGCTCGGCGGGGACAGCGGATCCTCCACCAGCGCCTCGAACGCGAGCGCCGGATCTTTTTTCAGAACTGCATCCACCACTTTATCCTGAATCGCGTATTGAGTCCGCATAAGCTCGGCGAGAGGTTCGTGAACCGGCGGGACCGTCTCGGCGACGAGGCGTCCGTTCTCGCAACTGCCCGGCACTTCCACGATCACGTCGTCCGGAAGATTGGGGATGTACCCCTTGTTGGGGACGTTGATCGCGTTCAGCGGCGTGAAGTCCTTTGTCGCGAGCCCTTCGATGATCGGAACCACTTCCTCGCCCGACTGCGGGAGGTATTTCACCGGCAGCCAGAAGAGCCCCTTGGAATATTGTTCGCACATGAAGTTCCGGAATTTGCCTTCGTTCCGGAAGAAATCGTGGAAGTTTATTATCGGTTTCACTTCCTCGCTCACGAAGGGCAGATATTCGCCTATGTGGCTGTCCGAGCTTGTCGGATACAAGCCGTATTCGTTGAAGCAGCGTTTTATGAGTTTTGAATGAAGGAACGGGAACATCTTGATGTGTTTTTCGATCTTCGGATAGAGGTCTTCACCCGTTTCGGCGTGTTTCACTTCGTAGAACCATGTGAAATGATTCATGCCCGAAGCCTTGGCGGCGATTTTCTCCTCTGGTAGGAGCAGCATGGAGGAGAACCTTATCATCCCGCCTCTGAACTCGTGGCACATGCCGACGTTTTTAAGCTTTGTACCGCGGTTGATTCCGAGTGTCACCCGGCTCATCGGGTTTGTCAGGTTGATGAGGAAAGCGTCCGGAGCGTTCTTCTCGACGGCGGAGCATATTTCGAGCAGCAGCTTTACCGTGCGTAGCGAGTGGAACATGCCGCCGGGGCCGCCGTTCTCTCCCATCACTTGAGTCGCGCCGTACTTTCTCGGAATCTCAAAATCCTGTTTCCATCTTTCCCACCTTTTTATCTCCGTCGAAACCATGACGTAATCCGCGCCGGCCACGCCACGCGCCGTGTCTGTTTCCGTTTCGATGTTGACGGGGTTCCCCATCGCGTCGTTGAGCCGTTTCGCCACGCCGTACGCGAGGTCGAGTCTTTCCTTATTTATGTCAACAAGCACGAGGGTTGACCCCTGAAGCTTCTTCGAGCATATCACGTCGTATGTCATTACCGGCCCGAACGACATCCCGCCCGCGCCCACCAGTGCTATCCTTACTTGTGCGTTACCCATATTCCGCCTCCCGTGATTATTGTGAATGCCTTGCATTCAGCTATGTTATTATATCACTTTACCTTAATAAAAAGGACGCTTGGAAAAAATGTGTTTTGCCCTTATCAAGCGGATTGAATCGTGGCTTTTTCCGCCGGCGGTTTGGGGCTTTTCAGCCCCCCGGAAACGACAAAAATCAGGCCCCACATCAATATTCCGCCGATCGTGCTTATCAACATCGATTTAACGTGAACATCCTTGGGGAAAAACTTCAAAAGAACGGGTATGGTGATCGCAGTCGCGGCGAAGCCCGGAAGATATGTTAAAACGGGTATTTTCAGTTTTGCAACTTTATATATCCCGAAAATTCCAAGCGACATGGACGTCACTCCGCCGGCGACGAGTCCGAATACGATTGTAGAAATATCATGGGTGAAATAACTCAGGCCGAAAAGGGCCGTCGTCTCGACCGCGAGGGAAACAAGCACGGCGAACGCCGCGAAAGCAGGCTTCTTTATAGCGAAAAAGATATTGATAACGACGAAAAACAGCATGTTGAGCCCTTGCCCGAAGGTGTATGTCAGCGTTACCGGGCCGATCTGATCCGCGGGGAACTTGGGGCCGTTCATAACCTGAATCAACTGCCCGGCCGCGGCGGCGTAAATCGTCACCGCGAGCAGAACGAGCGAAATCCCGCCCCTCATGGCAACGGTCGCGTAGTGTTGAACGAGCTCCGTTTTTCCCTGCGCGTGCGCTTCCGAAATCGACGGAAGCAGCGGCTGTGTGAATCCCATAATCAAAACCATGACTTGGGAGAACAAGTACGCCACGGAAAAATAGCCGGAAAGCCTCAGTCCGTCGCTCACTCCGGTTCCGATCCATCCGAGATTCGCCGCGTACGTCACGATAGTGGGCGGGATGTTCGTGAGGAAAGAGTGCCCTATCGCGGCGACCACCGCCACTCCCCCGAACGTTATCATAGTCTTGTAAACTTCCTTGCCCGCGTTCTCCTTGAAACACACGCCGATCGGAATATAGAACGCCTGCGCCCTGTAAACCAAGATGGCTCCCGCGGACGCGAACATCGCTCCCACAAGCCATCCCGCGCAACCGCCGACGACTTCGAATTCGCTTCCTTTCCCGAATGCCGCTCTCGCGAGTAGCACAAGCCCCACGGAACCGAATAACATCCCGATCGGATTGAGCGTGTTTGCCACCGCCGTGAGGTCCATCCGGTTGTAACCGGATAGAATTGCATTGACGAACCAGAATATGAGAGTCACCACGATCGTGACTCCGGTAAGGACGGTGAGCACGAAGTTCCCGGAGCCGATCCCACTCCTGAACGCCACCACGGCGGCGCTTATTCCCGTGATCAGCAGTACCGCGGCGCTTATGTAAATGAAAAGTTGAATCCCTCCGGCCACATACCTGTTCGCCTCGTCGGGGGCAATTTCATAGTTGTGTGAAACGAATGTGGTTATCGCGTTGTTCACGCCTATCGCTGAAAGGGTCAGGAGCGACATGAGAAGACCCGTGAACGCGCCGACCGTGGACATGCCGGAGCTGCCGAGAAGTCTGGAGACCGTCGGCATCCATGCGACCATGAACAGGCCGCCCACGATCATCGCCATTATGGATATGAAAGCGCCCGCGCTGTATCTCGCTTTCTTCTCCTCGTCCGTGTCTCCCCTCGAAAAAACGTTGCCCTTTTTTTTCTCTTCGCTCATCGGCTACTCCGAAGTGATGCCGCCGCGCCTGCTGCCGAAATGATCGCTTGGAGCCGGCACGGCGATTGTAATATGATAACAGGCCGATTGTGCGGAGAGGCCGAAGGGTATAAAATTTTTCAACCCGACCCGGAGCGGCCGGCGGGACGGTAATTCACCGGTGAAAGGATGAAAAGATGAACATACAGGCGGAATTCGACCACAAAATTACGCTCGTCAGGGAATATATGGCCCGCAAGGAGGCGTCGGCGATCGTTCTTCAGCGGACCGATAATTTCGCATGGGCGACTTGCGGCGGTTCCTCGCATGTGAACACCGCGACGGACGGCGGCGTGGGCGCTTTCGTCGTCACCGCCGATGCCTGCCGCGTTGTTACGAACAGAATCGAGGCAGGGCGGCTTCGCGACGAGGAATTGGGCGGTTTGCCGGTCGAAATGTCTGTGATCCCGTGGGCGGACGACAGGGATAAATATATTTCCGGCGCTTTGATCGCCGGGAAGAAGGCGCTTTCGGATTCGCCGCTCGCCGGCGCGGACACGCTGCCGGGCGATTTCATCGATCTGATGATGTCGCTGACGCCGTCCGAAATTGCGCGCTACACGGCGCTCGGCGCGGACACCGGAAGCGCGGTTGAAGCCGCGACGAGAGCGGTGAGACCGGGAATGACGGAGAACGAAATAGCGGGCCGTCTCGCCCGGGAATGCTACGATAGGAACATCGTGCCCATAGTGGCGTTGATCGCCGCGGACGCCCGGCTCACAAGCTACCGCCATCCGATTCCCACTGAAAATAAGGTGGAAAAGACCGCGATGGTCGTCGTCTGCGGACGCCGGAAGGGGCTGATCGCATCCGCAACGAGGATCGTTTCCGCGGGGCCGGTGAGCGACGACCTCAGGCGCAGGCACGACGTCTGCGCTCTTGTTGACGTCGCGTTCAACGCCTCAACCCGACCGGGCGTGCCGATTGCGGATGTTTTCAACGCCGGAGTCAAGGCTTACACCGACGGCGGGTACAAGGACGAATGGCTTCTCCACCATCAGGGCGGCCCCACCGGCTACCGTTCACGCTATTACACCGCTCACTCGGCGACTCCCGGCTTGGTGGCGCCGAATTCAGCCTTCGCGTGGAACCCTTCGGTGACGGGCACAAAGACGGAAGATACAATAATCACACTCGAAAACGCCGTCAAATTCATTACTCACACGGGAGGATGGCCTTATCTCAAGATGGGGTTCGGCGGCGTTGATTACGAAAGACCGGACATTTTAATTCTCTGATCGGACGGGACGTAAAAAATACGATGAAAAGACGCGGCTCCGTACTAAAATTTTACGCTATTGCGGTGTTGCCGTGCGCCGTACTTTTATCCTGCGCGAGGGCGATGAGCGGTGAAGCGCGGCAAGCAGTTTTCATTTCAGTGGTCAAAAATCTCGGAGTGACGATATCCCTGCCTGATGGTTGGAACAAGGCCGCCGAAGGGGATTGCGTCATTTCTCCTCGGGGCAAGAACTACTGCATGGATTCCGCCAAGCCCGCGGGGCTGCCGCCATGCGCGAGAGTGGAACTCGAAGCGCGATTCAAGGATGATCCGGAGGATAAATTGATGTCTCTCGATTTCCTCCCGGCGGCTGACGGCAGGCTGGAGAACCGCGGCCTGACGGGCGCTTGCGCCGCGCGCGTGACGGCGCCGAAGATCAACTCGGTAGTGTTCCGGGCGGCTTATACATCCGAGTTGCTTTCCGTCAACTTATTTTCGGAACGCTTTGCGGTGGGAAGGGATGTCAGGCCGGATGAGATCGCGGTCGTCGAGCAGGAGTCGAAGCGGCTTTTTGATTCTCTCTCGGTGTCCGCTTTGATGGCGGATCAACCGCCGCCGCGGCCGAAACAGGATCCCGAGCGGCCCGATTTCGAAAGAGTGAAAAAAGAGGGCGCCGCATACCAGCCCCGCGTGAGGCCGGAGCCGCTACTGAAGGCGGACGGTTTGAAGCTCACGGGAAAATACGACGAAGCGGCGCTTGAATATGCGACGCTCTCGGTGCAATTCCCCTACGATTCCGAAATCGGGCTCGGGGACATTGAAATCGCGAGGGGGAATTATGAGGCGGCGAGATCGAGATATCAGAACGCTATGAACGCGGATCCCTCCCGGCCGGACGCTTTGAACGGGCTGGGTTCGGTGGCGTTCGCGCTTGGAAAGGTGGACGAGGCGGAGGAGTTTTTCAAGCGCGCGGAACTTATTGATCCGGAGAATCCCGGGACGCTTGTGAACATGGGATGGGTGAACGTGGCGAGAGGTCGGTGGATCGACGCCGAGAAATCTTTCATGGGAGCGCTCGCGCGAAGTCCCGATCCGGATGTCGCGGCTTCGGCCACGAACGGTTTAACG
>JAKLIR010000255.1 GCA_022709505.1 bacterium
ATGGGCCCGATGGATGATTTTGTGAAAGAGTGCGGGTCTCTGACCGCGGACTACCTCACGGGAAGAAAGAAAGTATCTGATTTCATCAGAAGAAAAAAGGGAAAAGACGAAGGCTCCTTCACGGTCAAAAGAGCGAGAGAAAACAATTTAAAGAACATAGATGTGACGTTCCCGGTGGGGAGGTTTTCATGTGTGACGGGAGTGAGCGGTTCCGGGAAAAGCACGCTCGTATGCGATATTCTTTACCCGTGGATCGCGAAAAAACTCGGGGTGGAAGATCAGGCCCCGGGCGCTTGCGAAGGGGTCGAGGGATGGCGGGTGTTCAATTTCGCCGAGATGATGGGACAGGACCCCGTCGGGCAGACTCCGAGAGCGAATACGCTGACCTATCTCGGGATATTTTCACCCATAAGACAGATTTTTTCCGATACTCCTGAAGCAAGAAGAAGAGGCCTCGGCCCGGGCGCTTTCTCCTTCAACGTGGCGGAGGGGCGATGCCCGAAATGCGAGGGGAGCGGCGTCATCGAAATCGACATGCAGTTTCTCGCGGATGTGGCGGTCGTGTGCGACGAGTGCGACGGAAAAAGGTATCAGGCGAACATCCTCGGCGTCACATACAAGGACAAGAACATCAACGATGTTTTCGACATGACGGTCTCGGAGGCCGTCGCCTTTTTCAGCGACAGGAGGCAGCTCGCACGCAAGCTGCACGTGCTCGAAGAGGTCGGGCTCGGCTATCTGCGGATCGGGCAACCGCTGAACACTCTATCGGGCGGGGAGTCGCAACGGCTCAAGATCGCGAGGGAGCTCGTTACCGGCAGGAAGGGGCGCGGACTTTACATTTTCGACGAGCCCACGATGGGGCTTCATCCCGATGAAGTGAAAAGATTCCTCGCGTGCGTCGATCGTCTGATTTACGAGGGGCACACGGTCGTTGTTATCGAGCACAACATCGACGTGATAGCGCAGGCGGACCACGTGATCGATCTCGGGCCGGGCGGCGGCGGAGAGGGCGGCCGCGTCGTGGCTTGCGGCGCACCGCGCAATATCGCTTCCAATAAGAATTCCGTCACCGGCCGTTTTCTTAAAGGACTTGTGTAATCGCTATCTTTTTCTATCGCGAAATTTCAGCAGCATCCCCATAGGACGCGCAACGTAGGAAAACAGCGGCTTGCTTCCCGGATACCGAGCTTTCATGAATTCCACGGGCGGGAATAGCATGCCGTTTACGTATCCAAAAGGATTGTTGCTAATAAGCAACTGAAGTACGCCGCTCGTTTTCAGGAACTCGTTCCCGGGAAGAAGGTTTCCCATGATCGCCATCCTCAAAAAATCCGGGATGTATTGTTTTTCGATGAAGCGGGCGGCATTAGCATTGCCGAACATCCTGTGAAGGAAATCGAAGACGGCGGTTGCCGGATTCTCGATACCGCTTTTTCTTATTAAGGTTTGCAGCTTGCCGCGATCGATTTCCGAGTTGTTACATAGCCGGTGTAGGTCGAGGAACCAGAGCAAACGGGAGAAGGAGTGCCTGACGGCGAGATGGAAAATCGAAAAAACGATCTCGGCTTCGGGACTAAGCCGAAAGTTGCCGCCGGTATGGATTGTGTTCGCGAGCAATAATTCCGGGGAAAGGTTGAAGCCTTTTTTAAGGGCCGGTTCGGGCGAGACGTCCCAGTGCGCCTCCACCTCGATATCCACGCCGGAAACGCATCGTGAATATTTCATTTCGCCGGAGAACTCGTTTTCGAAAGCCTCCGGCAGTGAACTCGGGACTCTGGAATATCCGAGTCCGCCGAGAAGGTGCGCGACTTCTTTTTGTTGCTGTTTGGCGACCATGAAATCGAGATCGGTCATCGGCCTTTCGTCGATCGCATAAATCCGGTCTATGAAAGAAATACCTTTTAGGGGGATGAGTGTCAGGTTGTCGCCCGCCGCGGCTTTGGTTATTTCAGCAGCGGCCGATGAAAGAACCATGTTTCTCGCAGCGGTCGCGCGCGGAGCATCCTCGAAAGTTTTTCTTATTGCGTCGGGAAGCTTGTGAACGGCGCCTGATGATATGAGATTTTTCGCGGCGGGCGCGACGATCCTGTTCAACTTCGCAATCTCGGCGAACGTGTTCCAGTCTCTCGACAGGGTGGCCAGCGAGGAGGATATTTCCTCTCCGGATGACTCTCCGCTTATGATAACGCAGAGGCTCTTGATTGTTTTTTCTCGTGAATTCATATCGGTTTCAGAACTTCGCACGAAGCTCTGTTTCCATGTATTTACCATCGAAGCCCTGATCCTGATTGAGTGAGTTGGAATAAGAGATTTTCTGAATCTGGGCGCGCCACGTCATGATTTTCGAAAGAGCGATTTGGGATTCGAACGATAGGTTCGATCTCGAGGACGAAGAGTAATCGTTCTGTGCGATGGTTGAATAGACGAGGCTCATTTCGGCCTTTTCCCGGGGCTTGTATGCGAATCTGTACGATTGCGTGAGGCTCTTTTTGTTGATCGTCGTCGTGTCTTCCTGCGTTTGATCGAACCGATAAATGAAGTCGGTCTTTTCGTTGATTTTGTATTTCGCGTCGAGAGTGAGGAGTTGGGAGGAGCTCGAATCGTATGAGCCGGAACTTTGGGAAGACATGTCTCCGAACTCTTTTGTAACCGTCAATTCGTATTTCTTTTGATATGGGCGGTAGTCGAGTTTCACCGATTTGCGGTTTGAGTTGCTCGAGGAATTGAGGGCCTGTGTTTTGTTCAGCGTGTATGAAGGAGTGACGGCGAGTGCGGGTGTCAGGACGTAGGTGAAAGTCAGGTTGGAGGTTTTCGCCGCGGAGTTGTCGTACACCGTGCTTGGGTAGGTCTGGTTCACCATGCTGAAACTGATGGTTCTGAATTTTCCTATGGGAAGGGTCGTCAGACTTATATTCGAGCTTTCTTTCCCGGAAGCTCCCTGAGTCGGGCGTGAGTCTGTTTTTCTCTGGTGGTCGATGTCGGCCGTCAGCGTCACGAGTTGCAAGGGCATGTAGGTGAGGACTATGTTTCGGGAATCGTTTTTGTTCGAGAACGGTTCGGCGGAAACGCCTGACGAGTCCTGTTTTATGCTTGAGAGAACGGCGGTGACGTTGAATGTTTCTCCGCGTTTGTACTTCATGCTCAATATTCCGGAAGAGGAAGAAGTGTTGTCTATCGTTGCGGTGTTATCCGTGAAGTCTTCGGATGACACGGAGTAACTCACGGAAGGGCCCGTCTTCCACAGTTCGTCGAATCCGATCGTGAAATCGTTGCCGGACCGTTCCGAGTCCGTTCCGGGAGTTGGTTTGTTATCGTTCGAGGAATCGGAGAATGTCGAGAAAGAAAATGATTTGCGTCCGCGTCTGTAAGACAGCGCCGCTTTCGAGCTGTTGTTTGAGACCGTCGTCAGTTCCGCGATGTCTTCCGCTGTGTCGAAATTGGAGGAACTGAGTTCGAAGGAAAGGTTTTCCATTGGGTTGCCGATTACGCCTATGTCGAAACGGGATGTTTCAAGCGAGTTATTGCCATTGATAGGAGCGAAGAAAGTATCCGTTTTCTCGCTCACCAAGTTTATCGAATATTTTTTCAAGTCGGCCTTTGCCGAGAAGCGCTGCGCATTTCCGGTTTTGATGCCCGCTTCGATGGGGGGATTGAACCTGTAGTCAGCGTATATGATGGTCTGGGTAGCGACTGCGGTGTTGCCGGTCAGCACCAAAACGCCGGTGTCGTATTGGAGTGTGTAGTTCACTCCTCTCACGAGGGCGGTGTCGGATGTGTTCAGGGAGATGCGTTCGGATGAATCGGTGATATCCGTATGAAAGAGTCTAAGGACGCAGTCGGCGGGCGGAGGCAACACGGATGGGCATACGAAAGTTTTCTGTGCGACGGATACTTTTTCATGGAGCACCTGAATAGGTGTTTTGGAGATGTCCGAACTGCTTTGACCGAGTTCGAAACTGACGTCCACGGGGCCGACGCGAGCGTTACCGTAAAGTTCGGTGACGGTATGGTTGTACGCAGAAGACTGCGGAGAGCTGTATGGAACAGTCAGATACGAAACGAGTTTCACGTATCTGCCGAGAGAATCGTTTGGGAGATAGGCGGCGTTTGTTATCTTTATTTGATTTCTGTCTGAAGTGATTATGTAGTCGCCTATCGCCGGAGGATTTTGTTCCTTCGCCTCGTCGCTCGACAAAAGGATCGCGGATTGCGGATTGCATGTCGGCGTGGTGCAGTAGTACACGGTCTCGGAGCCCGGATAGATCATCCCGGTCTGGCTCTGGGAGAGATTGAAAGTGCTGTCCGCGCCGTTGCCTGTGAGTTTTTCCTCGCGCACTTCTCCGATCAGGCTCGGGTCCTGCACGTAATAGGTGTAGTTCACCGAGTAGGTGTCCTGAGGCAGATACGGTTCGAGGATCTTTATGCGGCCGAGAAGGTATCCCCTGTATTCGATGGTGAAGCCGGTCCCGAATGTAAGGGGGGCGCCGTTTTTGCTGACGGATATGAAACTGTTGTTGGTGGAGAGGAACCTGTAGCCGGGAAAGATGTTCCCCGTGGAAGGGATTTGGATAACGTCCGTGGCGGATTGAGCGGCGAGTTGATCCCCTGTAATGCTGTAAGAGCCGGATGAACGGGTTTTCTGCGTCGCCCGATTGGCTTCCTGAACTATCCCGGCCGCACCGAGCGAAAAATTCTTATTAATGTCATATTTCGCCGACATGGCGTTGATCGCGCCGCCCGATAGGGCGAGAAGCATCTTTTCCTCGAATGAAATCTGAACGGAGTCGGAGCTTTTTATCTGACGGCAGACTGTCGGGTCGTTCGGCTTGCAGAATGTTATCTGGCCGGAGTAATAGTCGAGCGAATAACTGTCCGCCTGAACGAGTTGGCCGTTGATCTTCACGTTCTCGCTGTTTTCGAGAATCTGGAACGCGTCGATCGAAAACGGGCCGTGCGTATTGTCGCCGGAGAATGAAATCGTTCTTGAATTGCTTTTTGTGTTTGATGTTATCCAATCCGCTTTGAATTTTTTGTCGGTGTATTGCAGTTCCGCGCCGGATATTTTTTTGTTGAGAACCGCGAGCGATCCAGACCTGAAATCGGCTCCGAACTCTCCGAACAGCCCCATGTATTTCCCTTTTTTCATCTCGAACTTCAAGTCCCGCTCCTGATACGGCAGTTCGTAATAATTTCCTTCGAGCGTCATGGTGTCGCCCATCGAGACCTTCACGTTTAGGTCCGTTCCCTGTTCGATTTTGCCGCCCCTGCTTATCAACCCGTTGTATGAAAGATAGTTTTGCTGGTTGCCGGACGAACTGTATGTCCGGTAAAGGAAATACCGGTAGCCTTTAAGCTCGGTTTTCAGTCCGTGTTTGTTTATTTTCTGTTCAAGCTCGTTGTCCATCGT
>JAKLIR010000256.1 GCA_022709505.1 bacterium
CCTTTCGGCGCGGATTGACCGAGGTCCGTTTGAAACAGCACGTTCCCTGCGGCGCCGTATTTCACGAGAAGGTACTGCGAATACCATGAAACCGCGGCTACGTCTCCGGAGACCGCGGGGAAGGCGTGGATGAAGACCGGCGCGGAAAGCGCGGCGAGCCCTTGTTCGAGCGAGCCGGAGCTGCAATTGAACCTGCCTATTTCCGGCCGGGTTTTGTAAGCAATGAACATGAGGCCCGCGGCCTGATTGTATGACAGCGCGACGGGCGAATCCGGCAACTGTGTCGAGCCGGTTTGAACGCCGCTCGAAATCGAGTAGGAATACAAATGGGGATCGTCTTTCACCGCTATGTAAAATTTCCCCGTTTCCGGCGCTCCCATGACCGAGGCCGCCTTACCGGACAATGTAACTTTTTTCGTGTCTCCGCCGGCGGTATCGGCGATGTAAACATCTCCGCATTCGGTGTCCCAGTAGTAAATATGAGTCGAGCCGTCGTAAGAGGCGAGCAATGTTGCCGTTCCGCAACGGTTAGCCGTCCATGATCTTTCTGGAGTATCGAAAGAATATGGGGTGGGAAAGACGGAAAGGGTCGTCCTGCCCAACGGGTTCCGGTTCGACGGGTCGGTGAGCGAGGCCGACGCATTTGCCGCGGCGTCCTTCGCGAACAAGTCGGAGATATCGACCGTCCTGCCGAGCATGGTGAACGAGGCTTCGATGGCCGCCGGGTTCGCTCCGGAAATCGAATCCGAATATTCGATCGCCACTCTATCCGGGTAGGAGCCGATGAAGCCGGCGCCGTTCGCGGGATAAGTTATTCGTATCGATGGAGGGGATGAATCGATCGTATAGGCAATGTGAGTGTTTGATGAAGCCGTGTCAGCGGCGTTTGCGCCGGAACAGGCGAGGTACGCCGTTGCGGCGCCCTGAGGAAGGCCCGTAACAGCGCACGAGTGCGCGCGCGAGGAATCTCCCGAGCAGGAGTTCGACATGGAGGAATATCCGGCGTCCGACGCGGACCAGCGGCATGAGGCGTTCTCGTTTGTCTGGAAGGTGAGAGTGAGCGCGCCGGAATTCAAGACGGAGTTCGCCGCCGGGGACCAAGCTGATTGCACGGGCGCCGAGCCTGTCGTCGGAGTGACTGGGGTTGAAGGTGTTCCGCCGCCGCCTCCTCCTCCTCCGCAGCCGGAAAGAATTGTGATGAAGATGCAAGCGGCGGCCGCCGCCGAAAGTTTCTTCGCGGTTCGTTTTATATTGATGTCGCAACTCGGGAAACATTTTCCGATGTTTCCATATTGCGGACGGGGGATCGAGAGTGAAAATAATTTTCCGTCGTGGTTCATCTATGTTGCTCTATTCAGGGCCCCGGCGGGGGCGGCGCCGATTCGCGAGTGAATTCGATACTAACGGGCGAAGAAGTTATTCCCGAACAAGTTGCGGTGATCTCCGCCGCGCCGGGGTTGAATCCGGCGAAGAGCGTGGCTTCCGCGATACCGCTTCTGGTGGTCGCGGTCGGCGTGATCGAGCCGAGCGTCGTTGAGAAACTTACTATCGTTCCGTCCTTTATCAGGTTATTCGCCGAATCCCGCACTTCGGCGGTCAGCGTTACGGTCGAGCTGTTGTTCGCGATCACGGATGAAACAGGGGAAGTCAGGACCAGTTTCGATGCAACGCTCGTGTACCGGAGGAACGTGTTGTCGTCGTAAACAGCATTGAACCTCCAGCCGTCGGACTCTCTCAGGAAGGAAAACACGCCGTAATACCGGTAGCCTGCGGCGCCCTGTTCCGAGTCCCAGTAAAAGCCCACCCTGCCGGTGTCTCCCGTAATCGTCACCGTGTCTATTGAATATCGAAGATAAATGATGGGAATGGCTGTAAATTTATTATCGAGCGAACTATCGAGCGCGCGAGAGTCCTCGAGCCCTTCGTAGCTGGAGCTGAAGTTGCGGGATGTCAACTCAATGAAAGAGCCCGTGTTCTTATCGACGTATGCCTGAATCAACCGACTGAAGACTTCGCGCAAGTCGTCTTCGCTGGTCATCGCGTGATAGTTGAATTCGAGAGCGCGGCCGATGTCTTCAGAGACCGCCCCGGCCGAGTCGGTCGTTCTCGCTTTTATGCCGTAAGTTCTCTCCGCGGGGGTAAAGCCGTAGGACCAGTTTTGAGTTCCGTTCGCGGTGCTCCAAGAAGAACCTCCGTCTATCGAGACTTCTGTTTTTGAGATGGTCGCGCAGGTGTCCGGCTCGGCGGTTCCCCGTACAACGATCTTTCCGGCATCGAGTTGGTCCCGGAAAAGTTCGAGAGTCGATGTAAAGTCGTCCGCCGGGTGGAGGCCGACCATTTCTATCGTGACTTTCGGCGGCGACGACTCCCTTTGCCTGAGCTTCACGCTGAATGCGAACGAGGCGGAGTTCCCTTCGCCGTCCGCCGCCGTCAACTCGACGCTTACGGGGTCCGACCCGGTTAATTGAAACGAATTCTGAAAGGACTTGGTTTGTCCTTCGGAGACTGTTCCGAGGTCGCGCGAGGAAGCCCCGTTTTTCATTTTCATCGAGGAGATGCCGCCGCATTTAGGGGCGGCCGACCACGCAATGTTGACGTTCAGAGACGTTGCGCAGTCCGTGTTTTCCAACTCTACGGTTTCGCCTTCGGACACGTTTCGCCCCGCGACCGAGATACGGCTTATTTCTGGTTGAATCTCGCATTTGGTTGATTCGAAAACCGCTGTTGTGGATTTGGATATCGTAACGGTTTCGTAGCTTTCGATCTCCGTATTGGGATCGACGGGGAACACGAGACTGCCGTCAACGGCGGTTGTTATTCCCGCGTCTCTCGGATTTTCCTTGCACGCTTTGTTGTCGCAAAAGCTGCTGCAGCACTCCGCGTCGGAGGCACAAGCTTCTTTTTCGGCGGCGCAGCTTGAGAACTGAACCGTCGCGTTTGCGGATACCACCATTTCGTTTTCGGATTGAAAGGAAACCGAGCCTGTTGTCGGAGAGCCGCTGAATTCCACGTTCGCCGACGCCGTGATTTTCACCAGAGTTTCATCTTCGTTCACGGGGAATGCGCTTATAGCGGCCGAACCAGAACGAACGGTGTTCGCGGAAGCGAGACATGAATAGTCCGGAGTTTCCGCGTCGAACCCGGAAGAAAGGCTTTCCGTTTTTTCGGGCGCCAAATCGTTTATGGAATATCTTTTTCCAGCGTCGGCTTTATTGGATTTCTTGATGTCGCTCATCGGGTGAATGGTTCCCGCGCCCGAGAAAACGTCTATGCAGGAAGATTTCAGTGACGGGTCCGATTCCGCGAAAAGCGCGGCGTCGTATGTGTCGAATGCGCCGTCCGGGGTGCCTATTATGTACCTTGTCCCTAATTCCTCGCGACCCGATTGCTTCGTCGCCTGAAGCCACAATTTGCCCGATTCCAAAGTCAGAGCGGTGCTCTTTTTTCCGTCTTTCCCGGTAAAAGCATTGAGCTCGATTCTGGTCAGGGGGGGCAGTTTTACGAAACTTCCGTCGGTGAATGTGATGATCGCCGATGTCTGATCCTTTGTTTCGATCCCGGATCCCGGAGCTATCACCGCGCCCTCGAAAGCGACAATCCACAGAGGAGAATCGGGTTGTTTTATTCTTACACGTCCGTTAGCTTTTGAAAGCGTTGCGAAAGAATCCGATCCCGCCGGAGCTTGAGCTCGGGCGCAGGGCGAGAGCAACGGCGTGTTAAGCAGACACGCTGATAAAACAAGAAAAAACACATATCGAAAGGTTCTGTTTGTAATCATTCCTTCACGAGTCTCCGGCCGGCTTTTCCAGCCGGCGGTTTTCCTGAAATTTCGAATTTCTCAACCGGGCGCGCCCTTTGCCGGAACCGCGTGATGCATGTTCCGGGAAAGAAAACTTGTCGTGCGGTTTTTGCGAAAGAAGATGAAAAAACGTCTTCTCCACGCATTCTTTCATAGCGCCTACGCGAGGCATGTCAGTATATTTGAAGTTGTGACGCTCCGGCGCGTTTTTCCAAACATTCTCCCGCGGCCCGCCGTTCAAAAAGCGGACCGCGGTTTAAGCAAGTTCATTTTCTCACTTTTATGTGAAGCTGAGCCGATACTGTTACGGTTTCCTTTTCGGGGGAAGTGATTTCGAGTTTCAGAGCCCCCTGATTATCGGTGGTCGCCTCTATCTCGTTCGTGCCGGTGCTTACGAATGTGGCCGAGCCGCTGAGGGAGAGAGATATTTTAAGCTCTTTCCTGTAAGGCTGGCCGTTCATGTAAGTCTGCACGTTGACGACAGCGGTCTTGCCGGGTTCGACCACCTGCGGAGAGACGCTGATCTGAATGTCGAAGGCGGCCGCCGCGAACTCCTCTTGAGAGAATCCGTTCCTGCCTGCCTGTTCCTCGCTCGAGGGGATTTGAGACGGCGACGCCGGGCTTTGCCCGGGATCGACTGTCGTTCTGTAATGCGCGCCGACGTTCACGGACGCGTTCGGGTTGCTCGCGCTCGACACCGCCACCTGTCCGTCGAACACGTCGATCGTGCTGCTCGTGCTCTGCGCCACGTCGGTCGAGAAGAACGTGCCGCGTACTCCGGCGACTGCGGTCGGCGTCGCCACTTTGAAGACGGACTTGTCTGTGAGTTTGCGAACCCTGTTCCAAGATTTTCCCTTGGAAATATCGAACATCGTGTTGTTGTCTCTTCCCGCTGTTTTGAGGCCGCTTACCTTCATGTTCGCGAGCGGGCCGAGTTTTATCATGGAGCCGTCGTCCATCCTTATGATGGCGCTCGAACCGCCTTCCGTCCGCAGTTCGTCTCCCTCGGATATTTCCATCCTGTCGGTAGCCGCGGTCCATTGGGTCGAACCGGCCGCCTTGAGAGTCACGGTTCCTTTCACATTGGAAAGAACGGCCACTCGCCCTTTTTCGGCGAATCCGTTCGAATATATGAGAATCAGTCCCGCGGATATTACAATCGCGGCAAACACGGACAATGCTGTTTTAATTTTCATGGGACCCCCTTAAACCGGATCTTTTTATGGATAAAATCCGGAATTTGCAAGAAGCGGTTATACGCCTCTTTGCATTTTCGGCTCGGGAAAAAACTTCTCAAGTCTTTTCCGTCGCCCCCGTCCCGTGATCCGGGACCGGAAAACGATGTAACGCCGGTTCGTCCAACCTCCTTTCGTTTTTTCGCCGCCCAGCGCGGCGTTCTCACCTGAAGAAGCTATATGAAATTTCGAAGCTGTTCGCATTGTAATCCCTGTAATTCTGTCTTTCGCACAAGGCCTGAAGCTCCCAGTCGTCTTCCACGTTCATCGTGTGGTATCCGAAGCTGAACGATGTGCGGGCGCTTTGAGGCGTGTTGTAGTAGCGCCCCGTACCGAGGACGAGTTCGGACCACGGCCCCATCTCGTATG
>JAKLIR010000257.1 GCA_022709505.1 bacterium
CAGGACGGACACTCGTGCAAGTCTTCTATGGCGCAAGAACGCTCTCCGCAATCCTTGCAGTCCCAGATCGGGATCCTGTGCCCCCACCACAACTGCCGTGAAATGCACCAGTCGCGTATGTTTTCGAGCCAATCAAGGTAAACCTTCGCCCATTTTTCGGGGACGAATTTAGTTCTTCCGTCGCGCACCGCCTGCATGGCCGGCTCTGCGAGATCTTTCATTTTCACGAACCACTGAAGGCTGATGTACGGCTCGACCGTTGACGCGCACCTGTAGCAGTGCCCGACGCTGTGGCGATACGGTTCTTTTTTGAGAAGAAGCCCGGCGGCTTCGAGATCGCGCACTACTTTCTCCCTCGCAACGAACCGGTCCATGCCGGCGTACGCGGGGTAATCATCCGTGATCATGCCGTCCTCTGTGAGCATGACATATTCCGGAAGCTTGAAACGGCGGCCTATCTCGAAGTCGTTCGGGTCGTGAGCCGGCGTGATTTTCAGCGCGCCGGTGCCGAGTTCGATGTCCACGTATTCGTCCGCGATGATCGGGATCTCGCGGCCGACGAGAGGCAGGATGCAGGTTTTTCCGTGAAACGCCTTGAAGCGTTCGTCGTCCGGATGCACCGCCACCGCCGAGTCGCCGAGAAGAGTCTCCGGCCGCGTCGTCGCTATCTCTATGGCGGCATCCTCTCCCTTCACGGGATAGAGAATGTGATAGAAGAAACCGTCGTCTTCCTGATATTCGACTTCGATGTCCGACAGCGCGGTCTTGCAACGCGGGCACCAGTTTATCATTCTGTTGTCCTGATAAATGAGCCCCTTGTCGAACAACTGTTTGAAAGCGGTCCTGACGGCGAGAGAGCATTGCGAGTCGAGGGTGAACCTTTCCCTCGTCCAGTCAACTCCCGCGCCCATCTTGCGGAACTGCCCCTGAATGTTGTTGTGGTAAAAATCTTTCCACTGCCACACTCTCTCGACGAACTTCTCACGCCCGAGCTGATGCCTGTCCGTGTTCTCTTCCCTCAATTTTTTCTCGACCACGTTCTGCGTTGCTATTCCAGCGTGGTCCATACCGGGCACCCACAGAGCGTCCACTCCGCGAAGATGGTTGTACCGCAACAACACGTCCTGAAGCGTTGTGTTCAGAGCGTGCCCCATGTGAAGAGAGCCCGTCACATTCGGCGGCGGGATAACCATGCTAAATCTTCTGTCCGACTTTCTCGGGTGTTTTGAGAAAACGCCTTCTTTTTCCCAGTATTCCGTCCACTTCGGTTCGTATGACGCCGGATCGCAGCGGGAACTCATCTGTTCCGCCGCATCTCCGGTCGCCGGCGCATCGTTTTTATTTTTTTCCACTTGCTCCGCCTCCGCTGCCTTCTTTCTTCTTAAGGTCGAGTTTTTTATTCAACGCCACACTAAGCACTTTTTCTATACGATCGACGAAAACAGCCTTTACTTCCTTCCTAACGTTCGGCTGAATTTCAAGATAATCCTTTTCGTTCTCAGACGGCAGAATGACAGTCTGTATCCCCGCGCGGTGCGCCGCGAGAACCTTCTCCTTTATGCCGCCCACCGGCAAGACTTTTCCCCTCAGAGTGATCTCGCCCGTCATGGCGACGCTCCTGTTTATCGGGATTCCGGACAGAGCGGAAATCAGAGCGGTTGTCATGGACACGCCTGCGGACGGACCGTCCTTGGGAGTGGCGCCCTCCGGCACGTGCACGTGTATATCGGTCTTCTGAAAGAAATCCTTATCGAGGCCGAGCGCGTCCGAAAGCGTTCTCGAAAAGCTCAAAGCCGCCTGCGCGGACTCCTTCATCACATCTCCGAGAAGCCCCGTCAGAGTAAGAGTCCCCTTCCCACCGGGCATCAAAGTGGCTTCTATGTTGAGTATTTCTCCTCCCGATTGCGTCCATGCCATTCCGGTCACCACGCCGACCTCATCGGTCTCACCCTTCCTCCCGTACCTGTACTTCGGATGTCCGAGATACTTGCTCAGATTTTTCAGTGTTATTTCCGAGGCGACATCGTTATTCTTCGCGGGTTTCGAGTCCCCGAATGTTTTCTTTCTCTTTATCATCTCGTCCGTCTGCATCTTTTCCACTATGTACGAAGCCTGTTTTCTGCAAAGCTGGGCAATCTGTCTTTCAAGATTTCTCACTCCGGCCTCGCGAGTGTAGCGCCGGACTATTTCGAGAAGCGCCTCTTCGGAAATCTTCAGAGTGACATCGGACAACCCGTGCTTCTCGAGCTGTTTCGGGATGAGGTGCCTGCGAGCGATATTGAGCTTCTCCGGCTCCGTGTAGCCGGCGAGCGGAATAACTTCCATACGATCGAGAAGCGGCGGCGGAATCGGCTGCACGAGATTCGCCGTGGCGATGAACATAACGTTCGAAAGATCGTAAGGTATTTCGAGATAGTGATCCGCGAACTCATGGTTGATCTCAGGATCGAGCACTTCGAGCAGAGCCGCCGAGGGGTCGCCCCTGAAATCCGTGCTCATCTTGTCCACTTCGTCGAGAAGAAAGACGGGGTTGACCGCGCCCGCTTTTTTCATCTGTTGCAGAATCCTGCCGGGCATCGATCCGACGTAAGTGCGTCTGTGCCCTCTGATTTCGGCTTCGTCCCGCACTCCTCCGAGAGAAGCCCTTATGTACTTCCTGTCGAGAGCGCGCGCGATCGATTTTCCAAGCGATGTCTTTCCCGTTCCCGGAGGCCCGACGAGACACAGTATCACGCCCTGCCCCTTCTCGCTCAGCTTCCTCACCGCGAGATACTCCACAATTCTCTCTTTTACCTTGTCGAGCCCGTAGTGGTCTTCATTTAGCACCCTCTTGACCCGCTTTATGTTCAAGTTCTCCGTTTCGTCCTTTTTCCACGGCAGATCGAGCACCCAGTCTATATAGTTTCTCACGACCACGGCCTCGGCGGTGCCGAAAGGCATTTTGCTCAACCTTTTCATTTCCGCCTCGACCTTTTCCCGCGCGTAGTCCGGCAACCCGGCTTTGTCCATCCTGTTTCTTATCTCGATAAATTCTTCGGTCTTCTCGTCGGCGTCTCCGAGTTCCTTCTGGATCGCCTTCATTTGCTCTTTCAAATAGTATTCGCGTTGCGTGTGTTCGATCTGCTTCTTGACCTGCGTCTGTATCTTCCTCTGAATTTCGAGTATTTCGAGTTCCTTATCGAGGATGTCCGATAGTACGAGAAGCCTTTTCTCAGTGCTGACCGCCTCGAGTATGGCCTGCTTGCTTTCGATTTTCAGAACGAGTTGCGACGCTATCAAATCGGACAACCGGCCGGGATCCTCGACGGATGTCGCGGAGGTATATGCCTCCGGTGGAAGCGTCCTCGTGAACTGAACGTATTTGTCGAACTTGGCGAGAACATCCCTCATGAGCGCTTCGATCTCCACGCTCTTCGTCCCATCCTCGTCTATCCTCTCGACGCGAGCGGCGAAATACTCATCCGTCACGAGATATTCAAGAATATTCACCCTGTGCGTGCCTTCGATCAGCACCTTCATCGTCCCATCCGGCAACTTCACCATATTCAACACTTCGCATAGCGTGCCGTAACTGAACAGGTCTTCCGTGTCCGGGTCCTCGATCGACGGCTGCTTCTGCGCGACGACGATGATCTTCCGGTCGTCGATCATGCTCTCCTCGAGCGCCTTGATCGATTTGCCTCTCCCTATGAACAACGGCACGATCATGTGCGGAAAAATGACGATGTCCCGCAACGGCAGCAACGCGTGATTGATTATTTTATCCGAAATTTCCACTTGTTCATCTTTCAAAAGATCGTAATCACCCAATGGAATCACCTCAAGCGATTAATATAATGAAATTATCTTTTTGTTACAACTTCATAAAAAACAAACATGAATATCTTACTATATTTGAACTGAATCTTCGACGCATCAAAAATTAGGCGCGTCAAATCATTGTTTCAGCAGAGAAATCCTGATCACTTAACAAAAAACACGAACCGCAAAATATCCGGGAAATCGGACTTGTCGCCGCTGATGCTCTTTTTGACTTCGTAAAATGACTCGAAAGGCGATTTTCCCGCGAAAAGCAACGGGTAGAACGACCTGCCGAGAACTATGCCGTCCTTGCCCGAAGTGGTGTACATGGACGCAATCAAAAATCTTGTTTTTCCGTGCAAGACTCCGGACGCGAACAACGGACTTCCGGTGTGGCAGCCTGTTGAGAGGATGGTCCTGAAGTTCATCTTCATCTCGGCCAACTCGGCGGCGGGGATACCGGGCTTGTTACGCCCCGGGAAAAACTCGTCCGGGTGTGCGTGCGTCGCGAGATGCAGGATGTCCGCCGCTTCTTTTTCGAGATTCTTGATAGTTTCATCTTTTTTCATGGAAAGAATCATCTTCTTGCCTATTCCGTCGATCTTCGAGAGGTCCGCGAAAACGCCGGGCGCTTCGAGCCCTTCCCGGTCCTTCGGGCCCTGACAATCGAGCACGAGCGCGGACTTGTACTTATAATCGTCGCTCACGTCCTTCGGCCCTTTCGTCCGCGAATGAACGATCGGCGCTATCTCGAAAAACCATTTGTCTCCGAACCTGAACGTGTCCGCCGGGAAAGGATACACGTCATCGACCACAACAAGCATCGAGACTCCGTTAATCGCCTTCAACATATCCTGACTGATGAATTTCTCGCCCATGGTTACTCCGCGTTTTCTGAGCTGTTTCCACATCCTGTCATAGTTCGAATCCATGTATGCGAGCGCAAACAGGTCCTCGTACCACTTGATGAAATTCTCCCACTGCGTCACACCGTCGGAAATGGTGTTCACCACTTTTACGTCGCCGCCTTTTTTCCCATGAGTCTGAAGAGTGAGCACCACTACCCCGGTCTTATCATTCCTTGAAACAACAAGGTCCGCATAAGGCTTCACCGCCGTTTTCCGCGCGGCCGGAGCGGCGCCCGCGCCCGCCGTCGCAAACAGCGTGAAAACTAATGCGAAAATCAACGATATTTTTACTGTTTTTCCCTGTGAACCCATGAGACTTATCTCCTTTCGACACAATCATATTAGAAACAAAACATAGCGATTCCAAATACACAAACGGACTTCCAGTTCGCCCGAAAGTCCGTTTCCTATTAATGGAGACTACGGGATTCGAACCCGTGACCTCCGCCGTGCAAGGGCGGCGTTCTCCCAATTGAACTAAGTCCCCGCGACCCATAATGATAGCCACGCCTTCCGATCATTGTCAAGTTGGCTCGAACACCTCGTCTCCGTGCATGTACGGAGCGGAGATGTTATAATACACATACTGTTCGCCCCCGATGTTGAAAACCGTAACGTTCGCGTGATAACAGCCTATAAACCGGAACCGACGGAATGGACCGACGATTTCAGGAGGAGA